>JAQBVK010000175.1 GCA_027623585.1 Planctomycetota bacterium | reverse complement strand
GCGCCGGATCGCTCCGGCGCGGCGCGTTCCGTTCCTCACTCCCGCATGGGCGGACGTCGCGCGTGGGTGCTCGTGGCGATCCACCTGCTGCTGATCGCCCACGTGCTGTGGTGGTGGTTCTCGCGAAGCAGCACGCTGACGCCGCTCGAACCCAGTGAGGGCATGGCCTTCAGCAAGGAAGGCATCGTCAACGCAGGTCTGGTGCTGTTTGCGGTCGCCGCGCTGGCAACTCTCGTGTTCGGCCGCTATTTCTGCGGCTGGGCCTGCCATCTGGTGGCGCTCCAGGACGGTTGCCGCTGGATTCTGCTCAAACTCGGCCTGCGTCCGGTGCCGTTTCGTTCCCGCTTGTTGAAGTGGGTTCCGATCGCCGCCTTTGTCTACATGTTCTTGCTGCCGTATCTGCTGCGCTGGTACGAGGGCATCCCTCAACCCGGCGTGAGCAAGTTTGAGTGGACGACCACCGCCTTCTGGCAAACTTTTCCCGGTTGGGGCGTCGGCATCGCGACCTTCATCGTGTGCGGTTTCGCGCTGGTGTGGTTTCTGGGCTCCAAGGGCTTCTGCACCTATGCGTGCCCCTATGGGGCTCTGTTCGGCGCCGCGGATCCCTTTGCCGTCGGCCGCATCCGCGTCAGTGATGCTTGCGAAGGATGCGGCCACTGCACCGCGGTCTGCACCAGCGACGTGCGCGTCCATCAAGAGGTGCGCGAGTTCGGCATGGTGGTGGACCCGGGCTGCATGAAGTGCATGGATTGCGTCAGTGCGTGTCCGAATGATGCCCTGAGTTTCGGTTTCGGGATGCCGGCGGCCTTCGCCAAACGCCGCGCGCCCGCGGCTCCGCGTCCGCAATCGCTGCCATGGACCTTGGACGTGGCCCTTCTGCTGATTTTCGCCGGCAGCTTCTTCGTATTGCGCGACCTCTACGGTTTCGTTCCATTCTTGCTCGCCGTCGGACTTGGGGTAGCCACGGCCTGGATGGCATCGCTCGCGTGGACGCTACTGAGCGCTCCTCGGGCGCGATTCTCCGCCTGGGTCTTGAAGCGCGACGGCCGTTTGCGCCGCTCGGGCGTCGTGTTCCTCACACTGTGCGTGCTGTGGGCCGGGGTGCTCGCCCACGCGAGCCTAATCCGTGTGCGGACCTTGCCGCGCAACGCGGCCTTCGAGGAAATGCGGCCGTGGATGGAAGCCGTGCTCGTCGGCGGACACCCGGTGGAGGGAGGCGCGCCCGAACCCTTCCTCGAAATCGGGCAGCGTCTCGAGCATCACGTGCTGGTCACTCGGGCTGCGGGCTGGATCCCTGAATCGCGCAATGCTTGGGCGATGGCCTGGGCGCATCTCGCGCAATCCGACCGCGACGGCTTCGAGCGGGAAATGGCGGAGGTCTTGCGCCTGCGCCCGGCCTTCGGCGAGGTGCTGATGCAGCGCGGATTGGTGCGCTACTGGTCGGGGGATCGCGACGGCGCGCGCGCCGATTTCGCTCAGATTCGCTGGAGCGATCCCCGCCGACTCGAAGCGGAGGCCTTTCTCGCCGATCTCGAAGCTCAGTCGTCTTGATCGCCGGCCGCGTCGGTGTAGCCGAGCGCGTTGAGCAGGTACTCGTGCCCGAAATCGATCGCCTGCTGACTCTTCTCGTAGACGTCGCGCAGCAACAAGGCGGTGAGCGCGTCGCGGAGTGCGGCGGGCAAGCCGTTGGCGAAACGGTTCTCGACTTCGCCGGGGTCGTCGGTGATCTGGAACAAGGCGATCGCTTGCGCCGCTCGATTGCCGGTCCAGTGACCGTGAGCCTTCCAGCCGTCTTGCCGCCAACTGATGCGCTTGTTGTCGGCGGCGACGTGTGCGCGTCCTGCCGCGCCCGCGCCTTCGCGCGAGAGGATGCGGCCGTGCATGGATTCAGGCGGCGCGATTCCAGCCATCGCGAGCAGCGTCGGCGCGACGTCCTCGAGTGAAGGCACGCCCTCACCGCGCGAGCCAGCGGCTACGCCGGGCCCGGTCAGGATCATCGGAACGCGAATGGCTTCCTCATAGAGCGTGGTTCCGTGCAGCATCGCGTCGTGCTCGCCGAAGTGTTCTCCGTGATCCGAGGTCAACAGCAGCGCGTAGGGGCGACCACTCGCGTCCAGCCGTTCTTGCACACGCCGGAGTTCGGCGTCGAGGAACATGATCCGTTCGAGGTAGGTGAGGTGATAGCGATGGACGGCGGCACGCGCGGCCTCGCGGACCGCGGGGTCACTGGAAGCAAGGTCATGCTGCGCGCGTTCGATTTCTTCCGCGCCGAACAGTCCTTGCTTCTTGCTCGCTGCGTAAGCGGGAGCGATCGGCGGCAGATCCGCGGTGAGTCGGCCCGCGTAGGGGGCAGGCGCTCCGTAAGGTTGATGCGGATCGAAGTAGTGCAGGAAGAAGAAGAACGGACGCGGCTGAGCGTATGCCTGCTCGAGCGCGGAGATGGCCTGATCCGAAGTCACGGTGCCGCGCGCGATCCGCCCCAATCCGCCGAGCGAACGCGGCGGCTTCTGCGCCGAAAAGAATTGGGTCTGAACCAGGAAACTGTGCACCACGCGGCCGTCGAGCAGCAGTCCCAGCCATGAGTTGCGCGCGTGCCAAGCAAGCGGCCCATTGACCAGACTCAATCGTGGGACGGTGCTGTCGTCGTAGAGTTCGTAGCCGCGATTGAAGCCGAGCGCGCCGGACAGCAAGTCATTCGAGATCACGCCCAAGGTGCGATAACCGGCTCGGTTGAGCTGCTCTGAAATCAGAGGCGCGTGATTCGAGCCCGGCAGGCGGTCGCGGTTCCAGCGCACGGCGGTGTCCATCGCATCGAGCCCGGTCAACATCGCGGCGTGGCCGGGGACGGTCTGATTGCTGGCGGAGAGCGCGTAATCCCACCAGGTGCCGCTCGCGCGCAGCGCGTCGAACCAGGGCAACTCGTAGCCCTCGGGCCTTGGCCCGACGATCGCGTCGGCGCGAAGGGTGTCCACCGAAATGAGAATCAAATCGGGAGCGTCGGTGGCGACCGTCAGCGCCTCTCTCGCGTCGGCCGGAAGCCGACTCTCCTTCAACGCGGCGGCGTGCATGCTCGCTTCCAACTGAGAGTCGTGGTAGAAGGCGAAGGCCAGCGCGATCGGCAGAGCCAGCACGCTCAACAGTACGAGCGTGCGCGTATTCAAGGCCGGCAAGCGCCAACGGCGGGCGGCCAGCGCGAGCGCGAGCGCGAGTGCGGACCCGATCGCGTAGGCGATCGGAGGCGAGGTCCAACCCGTCGCCGACGGCAAGGGCACCAAGCCGAGCGCAACTCCCGTCCACATCCATGCTCCCGTCGAGGCGAGGCGCGCGCGCAGCGCCGGCACGGCGCAGACCAACAACAAGAGCACGGACAGCAGCGCGGCGGCGAGCAGGTTGCCGACGGTGAGCGGCATCAAGAGCGCCCACCACGGATAGTCGCCGATGAAAGCGGCCGCGTAGGCTGCGAGGCTTGCCCCGGCAAGCAAACCAACCAAACGGGGTAGCCAGGCGCGCAACATGCTCTCGTCCCGGCAAGGATAGAATCAACTTGGATGAGCGGCAAGGCGCGCAAGCACTGGCGGAAGGATTACCGAGAGCCGGATCATCGCGTCGAGCGCGTCGATCTCGCCTTCGACTTGCGCGAGGACCACGTGGTGGTGCGTGCACGGCTCGAAATCAGTCGAACCGAGCACGCCGCTCCTGACGCTCGCTTGCAGCTCGACGGCGAGGAACTCGAGTTGCTCGCGCTGCGCATCAACGGGGAGAAGGCCGTGGAATCGAGTTGGCGCCTGACTGGGTCCGGCGGTTTGGACATCGATCTCGACGGCGCCGCGACTGCGGTGGTAGAGACCGAAGTGCGCATCCGGCCGCACCAAAACACCGCGCTTTCGGGTCTTTACGTTTCGGAGGGCATGTTCTGCACTCAGTGCGAAGCCGAGGGATTTCGCCGCATCACTTTCTATCCGGATCGTCCCGACGTGATGGCGCGCTTTCGCGTGCGCGTCGAGGCCGAACACGCGCGCTTTCCGGTGCTGCTCTCGAACGGCAATCGGATCGAGGAAGGCAACCTCGAGGGGGGCCGACACTTCGCCGTCTTCGAGGATCCCTATCCGAAGCCGTCCTATCTGTTCGCGTTGGTCGCCGGCGACCTGCGCGATCTCCACGAGCTGTTCGTGACCAGCTCGGGAAATACCGTGGACTTGCATCTCTGGAGCGATCCGGACGATCAGCCGCGCCTGGCCTGGGCGATGGAGTGTCTGAAGCGCGCGATGCGTTGGGACGAGCAAGTCTTCGGGCTCGAATACGACCTCGATGTCTTCCACGTCGTCGCCGCGCGCCAGTTCAACATGGGCGCGATGGAGAACAAGGGCTTGAACGTGTTCAACGCCTCCTATCTCCTGGCTTCGCCCGAGACCGCTTCCGACGAGGACCACGAGCTGGTCGAAGGCGTCATCGGCCACGAATACTTTCACAATTGGACGGGCAATCGCGTGACCTGCCGCGATTGGTTCCAGCTCACGCTCAAAGAAGGTCTCACCGTATATCGTGACCAGCGCTTCTCGGCTGAAATGCGCTCCGCCGCGGTGAAGCGGATCGAAGACGTGCGCATGCTGCGGGGCCGGCAGTTTCCGGAGGACGCGGGGCCGCTAAAGCATCCGATTCGTCCAGAGGCCTACGAGGCGATGGACAACTTCTACACCTCCACCGTCTACCTCAAGGGCAGCGAGGTGGTGCGCCTCTACGAGACCTTGCTCGGCAAAGAGGGCTTCCGCCGCGGCATGGATCTCTACTTCGAGCGCCACGACGGCTGCGCCGTCTCCTGCGACGACTTCCGCTCGGCGATGGCCGACGCCAACGGCCGCGATCTCAGCTCTTTCGAGCGCTGGTACGAGCAAGCGGGAACGCCGGTGGTGACTGCAGAGGGCAAATGGGATGCTGCGACGAAGACTTATCGCCTACGCCTGCGCCAAGGCGCCCCTGGCGCTAACCCTTCGTCGGCGCCCTTGCCGATTCCAATCGAAGCCGGATTGCTCGCCGCCGACGGTCGGGAGCTCGCCGGCACACGAGTCCTGTTGCTCGAAGAATGCGAGCAAGAGTTTGTGTTCGAGAACGTCGCCGAGCAACCGGTGGCCTCTTTGCTGCGCAATTTTTCAGCGCCGATCCGCTTGCGGATCGAGCAAAGCGACGCCGAACTTGCGACGCTCCTCGCGCACGATTCGGATTCCTTCAATCGGTGGGAGGCTGGGCAGCGGCTCGCCACGCGGACTCTGCTCTCGGGCGCGCGCGCGCGTATCGACGGCGTGCCGTCCAAGGAACCGCAGAGCCTCGCCCGTGCATGGCGCAGCATCCTCGCCGACTCCTCGGCCGATCCCTCGCTGGCGGCGTGGGCATTGGTTTTGCCAGACGAGGAATCCCTCATTGGAGAGTGGGACGCGGCGCAGACCGTGAACCCGGTGGCGCTTCGTGGCGCGGTCAGTGACTGCGAACGCTTCTTGTCGCACAGCCTCGCGGATGTCTTGCTGCAGCGGGTTCGCGACTATCGCCGTGCCGGCGTCTATG
>JAQBVK010000174.1 GCA_027623585.1 Planctomycetota bacterium | reverse complement strand
AGCGCCATGCGCGGCGCTTCGCTCGCCACCCAACCGGAGAGCACCGCTCCCGAGCGCAATCCGGTCGTCGCGGCGCACGTGAACACCAGCGGCACCGCGCGCGCGTCAGTGTCCGCGGGCGCGTCGCTCAAGAGGCGTCGGCCGAGTGGACCAGGCAGACTTGCGCGGCTGCCGTCCGGCATCACGATCTCGAGCGTGGCGTCGTCGAGCGCGCCCGCCAGAGCGAGCGGCGCGTAGGCGACGAGTTGCAGGCGGGTGGCGTCGTGCACGCGCAGCAGCGCGGCACCGGCCTCGTGAAAGGAACCGGGCGCGGCGAAGGATTCGACGACGCGTCCGCTGCAGGGTGCGAGGAGATCGAGCGTCCAAGGAGCATCCGGGGAACCGGCGGCAGCCGGATCCACGGCGGCGCGCTCCGCAGCGCGACGCCAGGATTCCAGGCGCACGGTCGCGGCCTCGAGCTCGGCACTCAGGCCAGCGGCATGCGTGCGTGCTTCCTCGAGTTCACGCGCCGACGCCGATTCCGCCGCTGCGAGTTCACGCACGCGCCGCTCCGCGCGGAGCGCCTGATCGCGTTCGAGTGTGAGCCTTCGTTGATCCGCATCGGCGGCGGCAAGCCCTTGCTCGACGTCACGCATCCATGCCTCGCGCTGCAGTGCCCACGCCGCGACCGCGGCACCTTCCGACCCGACCGCAGGCACACGCATGCGACCGAGGACTGCGCCAGCGGTCACGCTCGCACCGAGCGCAGGCCAAGCCTCGGCGGATCCGCTCTCCAGCACGCCGTCCACTTGCGCGCGCACGATGAAGTCCGCTTCGGGAGGACTCGTGACGCGGACCATCACCGGAATGCGCGTAGCCATGGCGCGCGGCTCCGCTACCGCGGTCAGCATGAACATCGGCCATTGCTGCTCCTTGAGCACCGTGATTCCTTCCGGCTCCACCACTTCGGCGGCGATCTCCTCGAGCTCAGCGGCGTTCGCGGCGATCTGCCACGCAGGCATCGCGAGCGAGTCGCCGTGGAGTTCCAAGTCCCAACTCCAGGTGCCCGCTTCGGGGAGCGCGACTTCACCGAGGAAGATGCCCGGCCGCAGCGGTTCCTCGACTTCGACGTCGATGCGCTGCTCGCCGCGGCGAAAACTCATGCGCAGAGGCCCACGCAGGACGGGGGCTCCGTCGCTCAAGGTGGTGGCATGCACTGCGAAACTGGCTTCCTCGCCGGCGACGCAGAGGTCGTGCTCCGCGAAGTACTCGTGGCGCTCCGACCAGATCGTCAGTTGCCGAGCGGGTGCCTCGGCCGCGGCATCGGCGTGTCCGGGCGCGGACGCGTCGTGAGAATGCTCGTGAGCACAGGAGCCGGCGCACACTGCGCCGAGGAGAAGAGTGAGACGGAGAAGCGGAGCGGGATTCATGTCCGAGGAGGTACGGGAGCGGGATCGCCGCCCGCGCCTTCGCCGGACGGCAGAATCAACCTCGCTCGCAGGGCGAGCGGAGAGCGTCGTCCGCGCGAGGCGGCGCGCGGGCTCCCCTCGCTTGCAGCGGCACGGCTTCGCGCCCCGAGTCGTCACGACTCCGCCAAGTGAATTCACGAGCAGCGGATCGTAAGCAGAGTTCCAGACTCACGGCCGGAAGCGCATGGATCGGCTGCGCCGCATCGGCCGGTTCGCTCACGCGCACCCGCGATTGAGAGGCCGCGAGCACGGAGGAGTACTCGTGATCGTCCTCGTCGTGGTCGACGGGAAGGTTCGGATGCTCGTGCGTGCTCGCGGCAGTGTGCTCGTCGAGATCCTGGTGCCCGTGATGGCCGTGATGCTCGGAGGCCAGGTGCCACGGCAGCGCGACACCCTGTCCGAACAAGGCGATAGCCATCAGCAGCACGCTCGCGATCCGTCGCAGACGGAAGCGGGCGGTCGCCGTGGCGGCGGCTTGCATGCAGTCAGTCTAGCGGGAGGATCGATTAGCATCTCACCCCCATGCCCGACGCCTTCGACCCGACACCCGCCGACCGTTTCACTTTTGGACTGTGGACAGTCGGCAATCCCGGTGCCGATCCCTTCGGTGGACGGGTGCGTGAACGGATCAGCCCGGTCGAGATCGTCGCGGGATTGGCGAAATGCGGCGCCTACGGCGTAAACCTGCACGACAACGATTTGATTCCCTTCGGCGCGCCCGCCGCCGAGCGCGACCGCATCGTCAAGGAGTTCAAGAAGGCGCTGCGCGAACACGGTATGAAGGTGCCGATGGCCACCACCAATCTGTTCAGCCACGCGATCTTCCGCGACGGCGCCTTCACCAGCGCCGACGCGCGGGTGCGCGCCTTCGCGGTGCAGAAGGCGATGCGCGCAATCGAGTTGGGCGTGGAACTCGGCGCGAAGACGATCGTGTTCTGGGGCGGGCGCGAGGGTTGCGAAACCGAAGCCGCCAAAGACGCGCGCGACGCGCTCAAGTGGAACCGCGAGTGCATGAACTTCCTGTGCGCGTGGAGCAAGGACCAGGGTTGGAAGCTCAGGTTCGCACTCGAGGCCAAGCCCAACGAGCCGCGCAGCGAGATCTACCTCGCCACCACCGGCCACATGCTGCACTTCATCGAGACGCTCGACCATTCGGAGATGGTCGGAGTGAACCCGGAGGTGGCGCACGAAAACATGCCCGGCTTGTCGATGGTGCACGCCGTCGCGCAATCGATGGAGTGCGGGAAACTCTTCCACATTGATCTGAACGGTCAGAAGATCGGCCGCTACGACCAAGATTTACGCTTTGGCTCCGAGGATCTGAAAGGCGCCTTCTTCCTGGTGCGGCTCCTGGAGGGCACGGGCGGCTACCCCGCCTACACCGGACCGCTGCACTTCGACGCCCACGCCTACCGCACCGAAGACGTCGCGGGGGTGTGGGACTTCGCGCGCGGCTGCATGCGCTCGTACAAGATCCTCGCCGCCAAGGCGAAGGCCTTCGACGCGGACCGCGAGGTCAGGCAGATCCTGGCCGACAACCGCAAGCTCGGCGCGAGTCACGCCAAGGCGATCACGAGGTTCTCAAAGGCGGCGGCAATGAGGTTACTCGCCGAATCCTTCGATGCCGAGGCGCTTGCAGCCCGCGGCCATCGCTACGAGCGCCTCGACCAAATTGCTTTCGAGGTGCTGACCGGCGTCCGTCGCTGAGCGGCGCCTTGGTAATCCCACCGAATCGGATCTATGATGTCCGCGGAGGAATGACCATGGATGAATTGACCCCCTGGCTCGAAGGCCTGTTCCGTTGGACGCACGTGGTGGCAGGCGTTCTGTGGATCGGGATTCTGTACTTCTTCAATTGGGTCAACGCCCAGTTGATGCCGAAGCTGGACGGACCGACCAAACAAAAGGTCGTGCCCGAGCTGTTGCCGCGCGCGCTCTTCTTCTTCCGTTGGGGAGCGGCCTACACCTGGATCACCGGCATCCTGCTACTCCACCTCGTCTATCACCAAGGCGGTCAGGCCGTGATGATGACGCAGGGCGGCGCCTTGGAAGGAATCCAAGCGCAAGCGCATTGGATCGGACTCGCGATCATTTTCATCGCGCCCTTCGTTTACGACGCGCTGTGGAAGTCGATGGCCAAGAACGCGCAAGCGGGCTACGCCGTGAGCCTGCTGCTGATCGTGGCCGTGTGCTGGGTGTTCTCCGAGTTGCTCGGCTTCAACGCGCGCACCATGAGCATCCACCTCGGCGGATTGCTCGGCACCATCATGGCCTTCAACGTGTGGTTGAGGATCTGGCCCGCGCAGCGCAAGATCATCGCGGGCGTTGCGTCCGGCACGCCGGCTGACGCAGCACTACCCGCCATGGCGGGCTTGCGTAGTAAGCACAACACCTACATGTCGGTGCCGCTGATCTACACCATGCTCACGCAGCACAATGGCGTGACTTGGAGCTACTCCTGGTGGGGCATGTCGATCGCGGTGGTGATCGGTTGGCTCACGACGTGGCTGATCTTCCGCAAGTCGGCCTCGCCGGCCGCCTCGGCCTACTGATTGAGTGCTGCCGGTGGCGGGGCGAACGCCCAGCGCAGATAAGCGAGCACATCTCGCTGCTGCTGGCTGGAGAGCACGCCCCGCCACGGCGGCATGCTTCCGATCGAGCCGGTCCTGCCCGTGTTGATCACTTGCAGCAGCGCTTCGTCCGGTTGCAGCAGCGGACCGGCAGGGTCGGTGTAGTCCGCAGCGATGCGCACGCCGTTTGCAGCGACGCCGCTCCCGTCCGTCTGATGGCAGGCATAGCAGTAAGAGGCGTAGATGCGCTCGCCTGCAGCCGGATCGCCCGGAGCCGGAGGCGTCTTTGGTCCGCTGCACGCGGCGACGAAGCCGCAAGACAGCATCAACACGATCTCGCGCGCGTGGATCATGTCGACGTCACTCAGCGCGGCGACGGGCCAGGCACCGAGCCAGACTCCGGCGCGGCGATCGCAAGGGTGAGCGCGTCGAAGGAGGTCGCGGCGTCGGCCTTGGTCCAAAAGCCGATGCGCCCGCCGTCCGGCAGTGCCGGATCCTCGTGCGAGAGCACTTCGGTGCCGTCGAAGAGCACCGTCGCGCGCGCGCCGCGCGCGAGCACGCGCAGTTCGTGCCACTGCGCCGGATCGGCCTCGATGTCCGCGCTTGCCAGCGTGCGACGCGCGCCGTTTTCGACCACGTAGAGCCGAAGATTCTTCTCCTTGGGATTCCAACGCGCGATCCAGTAGTGATCGGCATCGAGCGCGCGCCAGGCCAATCCCCCGCCGCGGTCTTCCGCGCCGGAGTCCGCGCGCACCCAAACCGCGAGCTCGAGATCGGCGGGATAGGAGTCGAGCGAGAGCAGCATGTTGTAGGTGCTGCCAGTGTTCTCCGTGATCACGCGCAGATAACGCTCGCCCTGCGCCGCGTCTTCGCCTCGCACCACGGACCACTGGGCAGGGGTTCCGTCGGCATTCGTTTCCGACGGCGCCCAGCCGGAAGGAAGCTTCCCGTCGCTGGTTTCCTCGAAGGACCAAAGCCGCATCGGAGCGCCGCCGCCCGTGGTGGCAGCCGGATCGAAATGCCCGCCCGGGCCGGGCGGCGGCGGCTGTTCATGGCAAGCGGCGACGATCAAGACCAAGGGAGTGCAGAGTGCGAGGCGCGACGTCACGGCGCGCCAATCTACCATGAGTGAGGTGACCCGCTTCCTCGGACTCGACGTCGGCACGCAGGGCGTGAAGGCGCTGGTGTGGGATGCAGCGACCGGGCAGGTGACGGCGCGCTCCGCCGCACCCTTGAGTTTGCTGCCGGTCACTCGACCGGGCGCCGCCGAGCAACACCCGCGCGACTGGATTGTTGCGGTGGAGCACGCGCTCGCCGGCCTGCGCGGGCAGGGCGCGTTGGAGGACCTCGCCGGCATCGGCGTGTCTGGGCAGCAGCACGGCTGCGTGGTACTCGACGAGGGCGACGCACCGATTCGCGCTGCAAAATTGTGGTGCGACGTCGAGTGCGCCGAAGCAGCCGCGCATGTCAGCGCGCAGATCGGGCGCGCGATCCCGGCTGGTTTCACCGCGCCGAAACTGCCGTGGCTGAAGCGTCACGAGCCGGAACACTTC
>JAQBVK010000173.1 GCA_027623585.1 Planctomycetota bacterium | reverse complement strand
GAATTGGTGGAGACCTTCGCTTCCGAAGGCGTCGGGCTCGTGATGCTCGCGGACACCGTCGGCATCGGCACGCCTGAGCAGACGGGCGCGCTCGTCAGGGAGGCTCTGAAGATCCTTCCCGCCGAGCGCCTCGGCCTGCACCTGCACGACACCTATGGCCGCGCGCTCGAGAATTGCGCTGCAGGCCATGAGTTGGGCCTGCGCGCCTTTGATTCCAGCGCGGGCGGCACCGGCGGCTGCCCGTACGCTCCAGGCGCGGCGGGTAACCTCTCCACAGGCGCGCTGTTGGCTTGGGCGCAGGCGCGCGGCGTCGATCACGGCATGGATGCCGCGGCAGTCGACGCCGCTGCGCGCTATCTTGCGGGACTCCTCGGTCGTCCGCTCGCGCAGGGCGCCGAGCGCGGACCCATGAAAGCATGAGCGATTCCGATCTCGTCCTCTGCGAACGCCGCGGCCGCGCATGCTGGCTCACGCTGAACCGGCCCGACGCTGCCAATGCGCTCTCACTTCCTGCCTTGAAGCGGTTGCGCGTCCTGCTCGCCGAGGTCGCCACCGATGGAGAAATCTGGGCAGTGGTGATCACCGGCGCGGGCGCCAAGGCCTTCTGCGCGGGCGCCGACCTCAAGGAGCGGCGCGGTTTCAACGAGGCCCAGGTCAAGGATTTTGTCGCGACGATTCGGGCGACCATGGACGAAGTCGCCGCGCTTCCGCAGCCGGTGATCGCCGCGCTCAACGGCCACGCCTTCGGCGGTGGCTGTGAACTTGCGCTCGCCTGCGACCTACGTGTGATCGACGCGCGCGCGCAGATCGGGCTCACCGAGACCAGTCTGGCGATCATCCCAGGTGCCGGCGGTTGCGCGCGACTCCCGCGCTTGGTCGGCGCGGCCAAGGCGAAGGAGATGATCCTGCTTGCGAGGCGGATGACCGCCACCGAAGCCTACGCTTGCGGATTGGTGAACGAAATTTCTGACGAGGGCGCGGTCGTGGCGGCTGCGGAGCGCATGGCGGCCGCCTTGTTGCGCAATGGCCCGCTCGCGCTGCGCGCCGCGAAGGCGGCCGTGGATGGGGGGCTCGATCTGCCGATGGCGCAAGCACTGCAGCACGAGGCCGCCTGCTATCGGCGCATCATTCCGACCGAAGACCGGCTCGAAGCCTTGCAGGCCTTCGCCGAGAAGCGCGCCCCGGACTTCCAAGGCCGTTGACCTGCGCATAGGATCGGAGCATGGCGAAGAAAGCGACGTGGAAGCCAGTCGACGGCCGCAAGTGGCGTGACGACGGTGGATTGTTCGAGAAGTTTCCCGGCGGCGTGGCGGCGCAGCAACGGCTCTTGAAGGCCGAAGGGCACTCCTTCCTACGTGGGAAGTGGGTGCCGAAGGCGCACGCCTAGAATTCCTCCATGGCCCGTGTGATCGTGCTCGGTGCTGGCATGGTCGGACGCGCGATGGCGCTTGACCTCGCCCGGCGCCACGACGTCGTCTGCTGCGATCGCAGCGAGCAGGCGCTGGCGCAGATGAACACTGAAGCTGCGGCGCAGGGGATTCCGCGTCCGCCGCAGACGCTCGAACTGGATGCAGGTGACTCCGCCGCGGTGCCCGCCGCGGTCAGCGGCTTCGACCTTGCGGTCACCGCGGTCCCGGGCTTCCTGGGCTACGCGACGCTCCGCGCGGTGATCGAAGCGGGTGTCAACGTTGCGGACATTTCCTTTTTTCCCGAGGATGCTTTGGCACTCGACTCGCTCGCCAAAGCGAAGGGAGTGTGTGCGGTGGTGGACGTCGGGGTCGCGCCGGGGCTCGACAATCTGATCTTCGGTGCCCACGATCGCGAGTGGAACGTTTCCTATTTCGAATGTCTGGTGGGAGGACTACCGACGCATCCGCGCTGGCCGTGGCGCTACAAAGCACCTTTCTCGCCGGTGGACGTAGTGGAGGAATATCTGCGCCCGGCGCGGCTGATGGAAGGCGGGCGCGTGGTGGTGAAGCCGGCGCTATCCGAGCCGGAGTTCGTCGAGATCCCCGACGTCGGTTCGCTGGAAGCCTTCAACACCGACGGCTTGCGCAGCCTATTGACCACGATGAGCCACGTGCCGGACATGCGCGAGAAGACCCTGCGCTGGCCTGGCCACCGTGAGCTCGCACTGGCGTTGCGCGAGTCCGGCTTCCTCTCCGAGGAGCCGATCGAAGCGCGCGACGCCGAAGGCAATCTGGTGCGCATCATCCCGCGCGAAGCCACCAGCCGCATGCTGTTCCGCGAGTGGGAGCTGGAACGAGGTGAAGCGGAGTTCACCGCAATGCGCGTAACGGTGCGCGGCTCCGACAAGCGGAGCGGCGAGCCGCGCGAAGCCGTATGGCATCTGCTCGATCGCGGCGACGCGGCCACCGCCACCTCCTCGATGGCGCGCACCACCGGTTACACCTGCACCGCCGCCGCCGATCTCCTGCTCTCCGATTTCTTCACTACTCCGGGCGTGCATCCGCCGGAGCGTTTGGGCGCGGTCCCAGGCGCCCTCGATCGCGTGCTCGCGCATCTCGAGCAACGTGCGGTGTGCATCCAGCGCTCTTGACGATTTCCGGCCACTTCCCGATCGTCGCGAGCGGGTGCACGGTGCTGTCGTAGATCCTGGTCGGCGCGGAGCCGTTCTCGCGAACTCCCTCTTCGAGAAAGATCGTTCTGCCCGGATTCGCTATTCGCCGATCCAAAGGATGGCTTCGCTGAGTTCACGATTGTGGAACACGCGGAACTCGCCCGGGATCAGCAGCCCGACCAGCCGCACGCCGCCTCGGATCCACTCCTCGTCCGAGACGACCGCCACGCGTTCCCAGCCGGTGAAGTGCTGGAAGCCCAGTTTCGCGTCGTCCCACAGCGTGCCGGCCTCGAAGCCCGAGAACTCCTCGCCAAGGTGAAAAAGGAATCGAATCTTGGGGTGCAGTGAGAACATCGCCTCGACCGCCGGCATGATGACCGATTCGTAATCGTCGACGGTGACCTTGCCCTTGGCGGTGAAGCCGAGGACGTGAATGGGAAGATCATGAATCTGCTCGATCATGAAGGGATCCTGGGGACTGAGTCGTGGCGCGAGCCGGGCTCTTACTGGACCGTCCGCTTCTCCCAATTCGTCGCGCGATCGTTCTCGATGGCTTGCAGCCAGAAGGTGCGTCCGGCTAAGGCGCCCGGCAGCATCTTGACGTACCGCGCGACGCCGTTCGGATTGGCGATACGGATCGGACCGTTGAGAGGATTGCTCAAGCTGCAATACGCGCCGTAGGCACCCATGAAAGTAAGGCCCGGTCCGGCTTCGGTGTACAGCAGTTGCACGGCACCGCCCGGAGTGGCGCCGGTGACGGTCAGCGTGACGATGCCGGGCGCGTCGAGCACCGCGGGCACGTCCAACCGGAAGGGAGCCGCGTCCAAGTCGTAGCGCGAAGCCCAGGTGCGCCACGATCCCGTTGAGCCGCTGGTGAACTCGCTGTGCCCCCAGAACACGCCCGATCCCGCCGCCGGATCCGCTTGCGTGCCGCTGTAATCCCCCCACCGTCCGCTGGTGTGCGCGTTGTCGCTGGTCTGCACGACCTGCATCGGCCGGAAGGTGTTCGCCGGATCGTTCGCGCCGCGTAACGCGCGCCCGATGCTGATGTACTCCGTCGGCGAAGAGCGCGCGAAACTGATCGCGGCGTTGCTCGCGGCGTCCACCGCGATGCTCGGGAAGTAGGTATGGATCTGATCGCCGTAATCGAGCTCACCCCACTGAGCGGTGGACGGATTCGAGCCGCTGGTCGGCCAACCGTTGAGCGCGAACTCGTACCAGCGCACCCGCGCGCGCGAGCCATCCACGTGGTGCACGGCCCAGATCGAGCCGTTGCGCTGCGCAACCGACCAGAAGCGCGGTTCGAACAGGAAGGGCCGCGAACTGCTGCCTTTCTGCGGCGGCTGGTTCGGGTAGGTGTAGGTCGGGACGGTATGGGTGCGGGTGACGCGCGTCCACGCGGTGAACGGATTGCGGATCGCGTGGAAGATCACCGTGGTGTTGCTGGAGCTTTCTGTGCTCTGCAACACGTACAGGGAATCATTGACGTCGTACACCACCGGCACGCCCATCGACTGTTGGCTGGCGCCGGTGATCAACTCGTGCGCGGTCACCGGAATGCCGCCGCTCAAGACTGAACTCTTCTGGATCGCGTAGAGCAGGTACTTGTCCGGGCCGAAGAAATCGGCGGTCAGCAGGATGGAGTCCGGCCCGACCGACATGTTCGGCGAATCGATGTCGTTGTCGCTGATCGTGGTGACGTCGAGGCGGTACTTCCACCAGTCCGCGGCGGTGGTGGGGGAATTGTTTTTCGAGATCGCGAGCAGGAACACCGAGCGGCCGCTTGAGGAGCGCTCGCAGGCCATCGCCAAGAAGCGTTGGCTGTGCGGGTCCCAGCATGCTTCTGGATCGAAAACGAAACCGGTCGCGCCGAGCGAACCCCAGAAGCCGAAAGAGCCTTCGATCTCGTCGCGCCACAGATTGACGCCGTTCTTGTCGAAGCAGGCGATCTGCCCGTTCACCATCACAACGACGTGCTGCGGTCCGATTGCGATCTCCGGGTCAGGCGGCGTCCATCCGGTGCCGGGCACCGCTTCGAAACCGAAATCGGCTCCGGGCGGCGCGCGTTGCGAGTAGGGCGGCTGCGGCACCCAATTCGGATCGTAGATCGGAGGATTCGCCGCGAGCAACGCGGCGTCGTCCACCATCGGAGCAGCCTGCGGCTCGCCGAGTGGCGGTGCGGCGGCCAAGGCGAGGCCGCGCGGCGCGATCAGCGTGAGGTGCGCGGCGCTGTCGTCTCCGAGACCGGCGTCGCCGCTCCACGCGAGCGCGAGCGCGCCATCGGAAGTCAACACCGCGCGACGCGCGTTGCTGGCGGCGGTCATCGTCTGCGTTCCGATCGTGGAGGCGCTGGAGTCGGCGTCCTGCTCCGCGCGCAACCTGCCGTCCGCGCCGTAGCGAGCGACGCGCAGGGTTTCGGCTCCGTTCGTTCCACGTTCGGCGTTCCACGCGATCGCGAAGGATCCGTCCTCGGCGAGCGCCACCGCCGCGCCGCTCTTCCAACCACCTTCATCGCTCGCCACGGTCCACGCCGCACCGTGCGCATCCTCGGCGCCCACGCGTTGCGCGCGGACTTCCCACCCGAGTGAAGTGCTGCGCATCCACGCTGCCAAGAAGCTTCCATCCGCAGTGCCGTCCACGCTCGGCTCGATTTGATCCGATCCGGTCCTTAGGCCGAGGACGAGGGCTTCGTCCTGCAGACCGCCGCGCGCGTCGCAGCGCTGCGCATAGATCATGGAATGGTCCGTCGCGTGGTCACGCCGCGCCCAGACCATGACGAAGCCTTCACCGCAAGCGGCGACGGCCGGAAGGCGATCGTCGGCGCCTGGTCCGCCAGGGATCGCGAACTCTTCACCGAGCACGCCCTGCGCATCGATGACGCGAGCATGGACGCGCGCGCCACCATCGGATTGCGCTTCGCACCAAACCGCGAGCACGCTTCCGTCCGCGTGATGCGCGAGCGCAGGTTCGGCCTGGTCACCGCGCGTGGCGCGCGCCAGCAGCACTTCCTCACCGAGTGGCTGGAGCGC
>JAQBVK010000172.1 GCA_027623585.1 Planctomycetota bacterium | reverse complement strand
GCGCTCCCTGCTCGGCCGCTGGGGGAGCAGTCGGCGCGAGAAGCGCGCCGCGCGCGCGCAGCGGGAGTTCGCTTCGGGAGAGCAGGAGTTGGACCGTATCCTGGCCAAGATCAGCAGTCACGGCATCGGCTCGCTCGGTGAGTCGGAGCGGCGGTTCCTGGAGAAGCGCTCCCAGCGAAAGGAGTAGAATCGAACTCCATGCGCAAGCCCGCCGTTCTGTTGGCCCTGCTCTGCGCGCCGCTGGTCGTCGCTGCCGTCGACCATGCGCCGCAAGATCCTGGGAAGGTCGCCGAGTTCTTGAAGGGATGGAAGGCCGCTGATGACGTCGGCGACGAATCCGCCCAAGAGCGTCTGTTGCTGCGCTACAAAGAAGATGCGCTGATGCTGTTCGTGCAACGCGTGGACGCGCGTTCGGTGCGCCTCGACGACAACGATCTGAACGCGTTCTGCGACCGCTTCATCAAGGTCTGGGCGAAGACCACGAACTCCAGCTTCGCGCGCAACTACGACCGTTATCTGCAGTTGATCAGCGCGGATGACCGCGACCGCCGCAACAAGTACGTCGGTTCCGATCTGCCGATGGTGAATCGTCTGCACATCATCGCGCTCAACAAGAGCGAAGAGGTGGACCTTGCGATCGCGCGGCAGCAAGCGGACATTCTCGCCGAAAACCTCTACAACGTCGGCGATCTCTACTACGCGGCCTTCGCGCACAACATTCGCGGGAACCTCTACAACCCGCGGTTGTTCCCGGCCGACGGAGACGGCGGCGTGGCGCTCTCCGCTTACGAGAGCTTTCTCGAGTGCCGCAAGCAGATCGACCTGAGCAACGACAAGGCCTATGCCGATGCCGAGCGCATGTGGAAGGAACTGCGATTCGCGCTGGGCATCATCGCGCCCGGGGAAGAGGACGAGGCGGCTGCGGCCACCTTCAACCCCGAAGCCCCGACCGTCAAGGAGGGCATGGACTGGATTTCGACCGAGCTCGTGTTCGGTTCCGAGAAGAAGCTGGGATCCGTGATTCACTCCACGGATCTCGCGGACGAATTCTTCCACACCTGGAAGCGCGTCAACGTCTCCAAGGTCGGGGACGCGGCGGCTTCCGTGCCCGGCATCAGCCCGCCGATCTCGGTTGAACACCTGGCCACTGATCGCTTTCGCCTCATCGCGGGCGATGAACCGAGCAAGGATTTTCGCCTCGGATCCAAGCCTCTCGAAGTCGAAGTGATGCGGATGCATCCGGACGGCGTGGTGCGCCCGTATCGCCTGTTGGTGGCCGGAGGCGGCTCGAGCGACGTCATCCAGGGCGTGCAGATGAACCTGCAGATGCAAGACGAAGGCGGCCCGCTCTTCTTCCGCTCCGCTGCGACCTACAGTTCCGAGACCCCCTACGGAGACTTGACGCTCTACGACGCCAACGCCGACGGCTGGTTCGGGTACCAAGAGATGACGGTGACTTGGACCGACGGTTTGCTGCCAGACACGTGGTTCTACAACCCGGACGCGATCACGCTCGGCAACATGAAGCACAGTCAGCCGTACACGCGCTTCCTGCGCGATGACGCGGCGAATTGGTACGAGCTGCGTCAGGACAACTTCGAGAATCCCGGCAAGATCGACGTCGTGCCGGTGGACGTCACACTCGGAAAGTTGCGCATCAGCATCAAGGGCGTGAAGAAGATTCCGCTGACGAGCTTGATCCTGGCCAGCGATTCGAGCGGGACCAAGGGGTTGGTCGTGGATCTGGCGGCCTGGAAAGGCCCCGAGTACTCGCTCCCGATCGGCCGCTACGTGTTCAAGCAGGCGCGGTTCTCGGATGGCAAGGGCGACGAGATCCTGGTCCTGCCGCACCCGACTCTGCCGATGGCGGTCGACGTGGGAGTGGAAGGGGTCGCATCGCTCGAACTCGGCGCGCCGTTCACGCTGGTCGCGACGGCGGCCTTGGACGGCAACACGGTCACGGTGAACGGGCGCGCGCTGCACGTCGCAGGCGCGGCGGGCGAGCGCTACGTGCGCATCGTCGGTGAGCCCTTGTTCGGCGTCGAAGTCGCGATCAAGGGCGCCAAGCCCTCCGAATTGAAGATGCCCACCACTGAAGAAGCCGGCGCCGACTGGGAGCGCTTGTTCTACCCGATGGATGCGGCGATCGAACTGAAGAAGGCCGACAAACCGGTGATCGAGCTGCTCTTGAAGAAGCACGCGTGGTTCGGCAAGATCAGCGGCGAGATTCGCCTCTAATGCTGGACGCGCGCTGGGTGAGGGACCATGCTGAGGTGGTGCGGGAAGCCGCGCGGCGGAAGCGATTTGATCCACAACTCGTGGACGACTTTCTGGATCGCGATCGCGAGCACCGCGCCTTGCTCACCGAGGCGGAGGGGTTGCGCGCGGAGTTGCGCGAGGCTTCCAAACGCTTGGGCGCATTGAGCGCGGAGGAGCGCGAGGGCGAGCTCGGCCGCCAGAAGGAGAAGAAGGCGCTCCTCAAGCATCTCGAGAGCGGGGAGACGACGCTGCGCGAATCGGTGCGCGCGTTGGCGCTGCGGCTGCCGATGCCGCCCGCGCCCGAAGTGCCCGACGGCGCGACCGACGCCGACAACGTCGAATTGAGGCGCAGCGCCGAGCCGCCGCACTTCGCTTTCGCTCCGCGTGATCACGTCGAACTCGGCGAGATGCACGGAATCCTCGACATCCCGCGCGGCGTGAACCTTGGCGGCACCCGTAACTACCTGCTGCTCGGCGACGGAGCGCGCCTTGAGCGCGCCGTCCTGCAGTTGGCTCTCGACCACATGGCGGCGCGCGGCTTCACCCAGGTCGCGGTCCCGACTTTGGTGAAGAATTCTTGCATGGAAGGCACCGGCTACTTCCCGGGCGGGGAGGAGCAGGCCTATCTCGTCGAACGCGACGGTCTGGCGCTGATCGGAACTTCCGAAGTGCCGCTTACCGCGATGCATGCCGGCGAGACGCTCGAGGAATCCTCGTTGCCGCTGCGCCGTGTGGCGGTCTCGCCTTGCTATCGGCGCGAAGCCGGCACCTACGGGAAAGACACCAAGGGTCTTTACCGCGTCCACCAGTTCTGGAAGGTCGAGCAGGTCGTGATCGGCCCGGCCGATGAAGAGTGGTCCCGCGCCGAGCACCAGCGCATGCTCGGCCATGCTGCCGACTTGATGGACGCGTTGGAACTGCCTTACCGCGTCGTGAACGTTTGCGGCGGCGATCTCGGTCAAGGCCAGGTGCAGAAATTCGACATCGAGACCTGGATGCCGAGCCGCGGCGGTTGGGGTGAGACCCACAGCGCTTCGCGTTTCCACGACTTCCAGTCGCGGCGATTGGAGTTGCGCTACCGCCCGGCCGGCGGCGGTAAGCCGCTGCATTGCCACACGCTGAACAACACCGTGGTGGCCTCGCCGCGTGTGTTGATCTGCCTGCTCGAAAATCATCAGCGCGAAGACGGCAGCATCGCGGTGCCGGCGCCGCTGCGGCCTTACTTGGGCGGGCAGGCCGAACTGCGCTTGCAGAGCGAACCCGCAGCGAACGCGCGCTGAGCAGCGTCCTGATTAGCGCGGAGCGTCTCCGGCCGGCCCGCCGCCGCCCGTGTCTCCGGTTCCCCCCGTCCCACCCGCGCCCGGCGCTTGCCCCGCGGCTCCGATCTCCGGCACGGTCGGATGGAGCCGGTTACGGAAGATCCAGCGCTGGTGCGAAGGAATCAGCAGCAGATCGGAAAAGTCGAGCCGCGCGCGGTTGACGCCGAGAATGCCGAGGCTCTCCAAGGAACGGCGCGGCTGCACTTCGATCTCCAGGAACACGTCGATCGCGTAGGGTAGAGTTTCTTCCTGCTCGGTGTCCCAATTCTCTTCCCAGACGAAGTTGTGGTCCGGCTTCTTCGCGTAGCGCAGGTTGAGCGACACCACGCGGTCATAGAGCAAGGAATAGGAACCGTCACGCCACGGATCTTCATCCACCAGCGCGTCCTCACGCCGGTAGAGTTCGAGGAATTCGCTGCGGGTCGGGTTGGTGCGCAAGCGGTAACCGACCTCGGCGATCGGCGCGTGGATCGGCCGATCGAGTCCCGGGATTTCGAATTCGGCCCGGGTCCTGCCGTAGACGATCATGTCGAGCCGGTCGGCGTCGGCGCCGAGCACCGTCTCGCTTTCCCCCTTGAGCAACTTGTACTGATACGCGTCGTAGATCGCGAGGCGGTCGAGATCGGCGCGCATCAGATCGAGGATGCGCGGACCGGTGTTCTCGGTTTCCATCACGTTGTGAATGGTGTCCACCGCCTTGCGCGTGGCGTCAAGATTGGTCATGACCGACACCATCAGCATGCCGGTGATCAGCACTGCCACCATCACTTCGATCAAGGTGAAGCCGTGCTGTTTTCTCATTGGATCGCCGTTGGCATCAACTCGGGCCAGAGTTGTTCGAACAGCGTGAAGTCCTGTTCGATCGCCCAGGTGTCGACGAGCGTCTCGATCTGGAATTCCATGCGCGTGTCGTCGCGGAAAGAGGGGTAGGAGATCGTCAAGAAGATGCGTGTGCGCTCCGGCAGGATGTCATCCTCACTGCGCTCTTCCTCGGCCTTGCGGCGGAATTCGCGCAGCACCACTTCGGTTTCGTCGAGGTAGCCGCCTGAAAAGTCGCTGCCGTCGCCGATTCCGAGCAGCCAGGTGAACTGGCCGTAGTCGTCCACCGAGAAGTCGCCTTCCAATCCGTCCACCAAGTCCGGCACCTGGCCGGCCTCGATGCGGTGCATGAACTGTTCGCCGAGCCGCGCCGCGATGCTCTGCGAGCGCGCCTCGGCCGCTTTGGCCACCGACTCGCGCTGCGCTTGCGTCACCAGCACGAACACCGTCGCGATCATCACCAAGGCCACCATCACCTCGAGCAAGGTGAATCCAGCCAAAGGCCGTCGCGCGCGCACTAGAAATCGTTCTCCACGACCCGCGGAGGAGTGACTTCACCGGCCATGACGCTCGCCAGGCCCGTGAGTCCGAGAACCCGCACCGTGGTCATGTACGCGTCTTCATTGGCGCGGTGACTGACGTAGGCCCAGAAGTCGGTGGCTTCGCCGGCGGGATGGAAGGTCAGCGTCCAGACGCCGCGCTCACGCCGTATCCCGGTCGAGTCGTACACCGCCACCAGCACCGCGCCGTCCGCGAGCTTTGCCCAACGCAGCATCGAGCGCTCGTCGAGGTCCGTGGTGGGCGCGCCTTCCTCGTCGAAAGGAGTCCGGATCGTGTAACGCTGCTCATCGAGGTCGAAGAGCACGTCGTAGGAATAGCCACGCGCCACCGCCTGGGTGCGCGCGAAGTCGAGTTTGGCGACGACGTCTTGCGCCGCAGATTCGGTCGCCGCCGCGGGCACCAAGCCCTTCATGTTGGTGAGCGCCGTGCCGAGCAGCATCGAGATGATCACGAGCACCACCACGATCTCGATCAGCGTGAACCCGGCGCGGCGCGCGGCCTTCATCGGTGGTGGCTCAGAGATCCTCGGAGGAGATGTCGGCGTCCTTGCCTTCGCCGCCCGGCTGACCGTCGGCTCCGTAGGAAATGATCACCGGATCACCGCCGGGCGCGAGCTCGTAGTGATACTCGTTCCCCCAAGGGTCTAGCGGGATGGTCT
>JAQBVK010000171.1 GCA_027623585.1 Planctomycetota bacterium | reverse complement strand
ATGAGGTCGACGCGTTGATCAGCGAACAAGGCCCTGAGCAGGCTGCCGACTTCGCCCGCCGCGCCGCCGACGCGCAAGTGGATCGCCTGGTGTTGATCGGCGGGGATGGCACGCTCGGCTTCGTGTTGAACGCGGTCCCCGAGCCGCCGCCGCTGCTGTTGCTCCCGCTCGGTACCGCGAACCTGCTCGCGCATCATTTGCGGTGGCCGCGTGATCCGCTCGCCTGTGCGCGGCTCGCCGCTGAAGGAACGGTAGTCCGCGCCGACTGCGCGCGCCTGCGCCTGCACGACGAGCACGGCGCGCCGATCGAGCGCTGGTCCTTTCTGTGCTGCGGCTTCGGTCCGGATGGAGAAATCGTGCGCCGCATCCAGGAGATGCGCTCCGGTCCGATCCACATGCACGACTACGCCGGCGCCCTGGCCGGGGTCGCCACCAGTTGGAGCGCGCCCATACAACGCGTCTCGGCCGACGGTGCTTCGCTCGGCGAACACCGCTACGGAATTTCGAGCGGCATTTCGGTCTATGGAACCGGCTGGTGGAACCTCGGCCCCTGCGCGATCGACGACGGCCGCTGGGAGCTCTACCTGATGCCGGACCTCACGCTCGCAACAGCGGCCCGGCTCGCAACCACCGCGACCTGGAGTACGCTTGCCGAAGCGCGCGGCGTGGAATGGCGCGCCGTCAACACCCTGCGCGTCGAGGGCGATGCGCGGTCCCCCGTGCAGGCCGACGGCGACTTCATCGGCTGGACCCCGTTAGAATTGCAGTTGGGTTTGCGGCAGTTCCGCATTGTCGCCCCGCTATGAAGCCCCTCGCGATCACCCCGCAGCTCAGGCTCGCTACCGGCGCGCCCCCGCTCGTGATCGCCGGTCCCTGCGTCGTCGAAGGCCGGCAGACTCTCGATTACGCGCGTGAAATCGCCGAAGCGCTCGCGGGTTTGCCGTGTCAGTGGATCTTCAAGGCCTCCTTCGACAAGGCCAACCGCACCTCCGGTGGCGGTTCACGCGGCGCCGGCATGGCGGCGGGCCTGGCGATCCTGGCCGAAGCGCGCGAACTGCTCGGTGTGCCGGTGCTCACCGACGTCCATCTTCCCGAACACTGCGCGCCGGCGGCCGAAGTCTGTGACGTCCTGCAGATTCCAGCGTTCCTCTGCCGCCAGACCGACCTACTCGAGGCCGCCGCCGCCACCGGACGCACCGTCAACATCAAGAAAGGGCAGTTCCTCGCGCCCGCCGATCTCAAGCACGCCGCCGGCAAGGTGCGTGCCGCGGGCAACGACAAGGTGATGCTCACCGAGCGCGGCACCTTCTTCGGCTACGGCCGCCTGGTCGTGGACTTCAGCGCGATGCCGGAGTTGAGGGCGGCGAACTGCCCGCTGATTCTCGACGCGACGCACGCGGTGCAACGCCCCGGCGAGGCGGGCGGCGCGAGTGGCGGTGACTGGACGCGCGCCCCGATCCTGTTGCGCGCCGGAGCCGCCGCCGGCTTCGACGGCTTCTTCACCGAGACGCATCCGAAACCTCTGAGCAGCCCGTCGGACGGACCGAACATGATTCCGACCGCGCGCTTGCGCGAGATTCTCGAAGAGACGCTGGCGATCGCCGCGTTGCGCGCGCGCGCTGCGGCCGCGGCCGCGCTCTAGATCTTTTCCTGCAGCTTCTCTTTCAAGCGCTCCATGATCTTGCCCAAGATCTTGGAAACGCGCGACTGCGAGATGCCCTTCAGGTCCGCGATGTCTCGCAGCGAGGAATCGAGGAAGAAGCGCAAGAAAACGATCTCGCGCGCCTCGTCGTCGAGGCTTTGCGCGATCAGCGCGAGCAGCTCACGGCGGTGCGGATCGGCGTCGGGGCCGTCCTGGCGAGGATCCTCGAAGAAGTCGAGGGTGCCGTCGGAATCGCCGTCTTCGCTGGTTTTCGCGCCCGCCAGCAACGGAGCTTCCTTGCGCCCCGCGAAGGTGCGCTGATACACCGATAGGGAAATCCCCATCTCTTCGGCGGCTTCCGAGTCCGTCGGTTCGCGGCCGATGCGTGAGCGCAGGCCCTCGAGCATGGCGCGGCGTTCCTTGACGCGCGTGCGCACTGGGCGCGGCAACCAATCGTGACGTCGCAGCTCGTCGAGGATCGCTCCGCGCACCCGGTGTTCGCAGAACGCCTCGAAGGGCACGCCGCGTTCCGGATCGAAAGACTGGATCGCCTGGATCAAGCCGACGTCGCCCGCGCCTTCGAGGTCGCCGATCTCCACCGACTTCGGCAGCCGCGACTTCACGCGCCGCGCGAGCGACACCGCGTACGGGCGGTAGTACTCGATCAGCGCGTTGCGCGCTTCCATCTGCTCATCGCTCCGGTACTCGCCCCACAGACGGAGCAGAGTTTCGTTGTCGGGTCGCGCGCGTTGAACCATGCAGGGAATTTGTTGGGGCGTGAGAGCCGCGCCGAGCGCAGCCCGAGAGAGATTGGACGCTGCAAGCCGCATCAAGTCAAGCGTTGCGATATTTTTCTGGAAAGTTCAGGCGCCGCCGCGCGCGCCGACGATCCGTTCTTCGGCCGCGCGCATCGCCACCGCGGCGCGCGGCGAGAGATCGTCGAAGCCAAGCAGGTGCAAGGCTCCGTGCGTCACGTAAAGCAGACATTCGCGGGCCGCCGAGTGCCCGCGCTCTTGCGCAACGCGCTGCGCGCAGTCCACGTTGACCAGAATTTCGCCCCACAAATCGGCGTCTCGGTAGGCCACGGCCATCACGTCGGTGGAGCTCGGATCGTCCATCCAGCGCGCGTGCAGGCGCGTGTGCTCGTCTTCACCGAGCAGAACGACGTCCACTCCCGCGCCGGGCGGGCCGTCGAAAGCCTCCCAGGCGCGGCGCACGCAGGCGGCCATCGCCGCGGCGCTCGCGCCAGTCGGCGCCGGCGCCTCCGCCAGCACTTCCACGCGCGGCGCGTAGCTATTCGTCGCCATAGGCTTCGACGATGCGCTGCACGATGCGGCTGCGTTGCACGTCGGCGCGGTGGAACTCGAGCACGCCGACGCCCTCCACCTCCCGCAGACGGCGAATCGCGTCTTCCATGCCGCCGGTGCGTCCGCCGGGCAGATCGCTCTGGGTTTGGTCGCCGGTCACGACCGCCCGCGTGCCCTCCCCCATGCGCGTCAGAAACATCTTCATCTGACCTGGGGTCGCGTTCTGTGCCTCGTCGAGGATCACGAAAGATTCGTTCAGCGTGCGCCCGCGCATGAAGGCCAAGGGCGCAATCTCGATCAGGTCGAGTTCGCGCATCCGTCGCACCGCGGTCGGTCCCGACAGGTCGTTGAGCGAGTCGTAGAGCGGCCGCAAGTAGGGATCGACCTTGTCTTCGAGGTCGCCAGGCAGAAATCCCAGCTTCTCCCCCGCTTCCACGGCGGGTCGCGTGAGCACGATGCGACGCACCGTGCCTTCCTGCATCGCACGCAGCGCTGCGGCGACCGCGAGGAAAGTCTTGCCGGTTCCGGCAGGACCCGTGGCGAAAACCAGTTCGCGTTCTGCCAACAGTTGCAGATAGAGCTGCTGCGTCTCGGTGCGCGCCGAAGGCATCCGCGCGCGCAAACGCGCGGGCTCGCCGAAATGACCGTGATGGAGTTCGCCCGCAGGACTCGAGTTGGTTTCGCTGCCGAACAATCCGGCCTGCATCATCGCGGGGGAGAGCGCGTGGCCGGCGCGCAATTGCGTCAGCAAGGATTCCAAGCGGCGTGCGACCGCCGACACTTGCTCCTCAGGGCCGACCAACCGCAACTGCCCTCCTCGCGAGGTGATCCTCACGTGATAACGGCGACTCACTTCCTTCGCGTGACGGTCGTGGGGACCGAAGAGTTGTTGTTCCTCTTCGAGCGAGAGCAGGGGTATGCGGGTCTCCAACGTGCGGTGTAGCTCCGGGCGCGGACCGCACTGCGGCGTCCGCTCACCCGACCGAACTATACCCCGCGAGATGCAAGAAAATCACGAGTGCGGGCGAAGCGAGCAAGAAGGAGTCCACCAGGTCGAAGGCGCCGCCGAACGCGGGCAGCAAAGTCGCGGAATCTTTGCTCGCCCCGCTGCGCTTGATCAGGCTTTCGACCAGGTCCCCGAACTGCGCGCCGAGGTTGGTCAACAACGCGGCGGGCAGCCAAAGGGTGAGCGCCGGAGCAGCGGCTACCGGAAAGGCCGTGCTGACGACGAGCCAACCCGCGAGCGTGCCGAAGACCATGGACGCCGCCGCTCCCTCCCAAGACTTGTTCGGACTCACCTCAGGGATGAGCTTGTGGCGGCCGAAAGCGGTGCCGATCAGATAGGCGCTGGAGTCCCCCGCTTTGCAGACTGCGACGAGGAAGATCAGCCACGACCAGCCATGCGGCACGGCGCTGCGCAACACGATCGCCTGGGAGAGCATCAGCGGCACCAAGACCCAGGCGAGCAGCGTGCCACCCAGACGCAGCGCGGCGCCCTCCGGCTCGCGTCGCATCACTTCGAAGGCGAGATAGAACGCGAGCGGGAGGGCGGAGGCGATGGCCCAGTCCCAGCCAAAAGCCGCGCCCGCGAGCGTGCCGAGTCCGAGCGCGAACGCGGCCATCGCCTGCGGCCGCAATCCTGCGGCGGTCAGCATGCGGCAGCATTCCACCTGCGCGAGCAAGGTCAGCGCGGTCAGCACGCCGATCGTCAGGTGAGGTCCTGCGGCGCCGTGGTCCAACCAGAACACGCCGACCACGGCCGCAACCAGGAGCGCGCCGAATCCGAGTCGCGCGCGCAAGTCCTTCATGCCGGAGTGCCTTCCGCAGTCGGTACGCCGCCGAAGCGCCGCGTGCGTCCGTGATACTCGCGCAGGGCTTCGAGCAGGTGCGCGCGCCGGAAGTCCGGCCACAGCACTTCGGTGAACCAGAACTCGGCGTACGACGCCTGCCAGAGCAAGAAATTGGAGAGCCGCTGCTCGCCCGCGGTGCGCACGATCAAGTCCGGGTCCGGCATCTCCGGATCGTAGAGCGCGCTGCGCAGATCCGCTTCGGTCAGCGGCGCTGCCTGCGGATTCTCGGCGAGTCGCCTCGCCAGGGTGGCGGCGGCGTCGAGAATCTCCTGGCGCCCGCCATAGGACAAGGCGAGTCGCAGGGTCAGCCGCTGGCCTTGCGCGGTGCTGGCCTCGACGCGACGCAGCGCCGCCAGCGGGCCGGCCGGAAGGTCCGCGAGTCGGCCGATCCCGCGCACGCGCACGCCCTCGCGCACCAACTCTTCTTCGCGCGTGTCCAGAAAACGCTTCAGGAAGTGCATCAGACCTTCCACCTCGAGTCGGGGCCGACTCCAGTTCTCGCGCGAGAACGCGTACAGCGTGAGATTCGGCACGCCCCAATCGGCGCAGGCTTGGACCGCCTCGCGCGCGCTCTCGGCGCCGGCTTCATGACCGAGCAGGCGATTCTTGCCGCGCTGCTTCGCCCACCGGCCATTGCCGTCCATGATTACGGCGACGTGACGCGGCAGCGGCGAGAAGTCGGGCTTCAGCGCTTCGCCCATGGATCGGCGGCGTCCGAAGCTCCGGGAAACATCTGATCGCGTCCCGGTCCGACCGAGACGCTGCTGATCGGCACGCCGAGTTCGCGCTCGAGAACGACGAGGTAGTCGCGCGCTCGCG
>JAQBVK010000170.1 GCA_027623585.1 Planctomycetota bacterium | reverse complement strand
TCCTTGACCCCGGCCGCGAATCCACGCGCCGGAACGAAAGCACTTATTCAGCGCTGCCTTAGAACCAGCGGATCAGGAGCGCGTCGAGGTAGGCGCGCAGGTCGGCACGAGTTTCTCGCGCGCGCAGCTCCTGTAGCAAAGCTGCAGCCTCGAATCCGAACATCAGCGGCAAGGCATCCAACAGGACCTTGCGCACGGCGTCCGGCGCTTCCGCGTCGGAGGCGATTGCCAACAAGGCTTCGCGCGCGCGCGGCAACTCCGCGCGCCGTCCCAATCCACCGACCAGATCAACCGCACGCGACACTCCGGGTTGGTCCGCGTACCAAGTGATGAGCGGTTCCACGCATTCCTCGAAGTTCGCGAACAACGCGGCGGCGACCCGGCGGACCTCGAGGTCTTCGCCGGCGTCGGCGAGCACCCGCGCCATCAAGGACGCTCCCTCGGCGGCGTGCAACTTCGTCAAGGCGCGCAAGATGTCCATGCGATGGGTGCCCTCGGCCTGCTCCCAGCAGCCCAGCAAGATCCCTGGCAGCCGCGGATCCAAAAACTCGGGCTGCGTGAGCAGCAGCAGCGCTTCGGTCGATCCGAGACGGAACGGAAACTCGCGCACCAGCTGCAACATCGGCTCGAGCCGGTGGCGCTGCCCGCGCGCGAGCAAACCCGCGAGCGCGGCGTGGCGCAGATCTTCGTCGGCGGAACTCAGCCAAGCGTCCAGCTGATCGGTGCCGATCTCCGCTGCCGCCGCAGAAGGGAGTCCCAGCAAACGCGCCACCGCGCGCTGCACGTCCAAGTCCGGATCGGACGCGGCCGTTAACAAAGAAGGCCAGTCTTCCAAATCCGCGAGCGCGGTGAGCGCCAAGCTTCGCGTCTTGATGGACGGGAACTGCTCAGCGTCCAAGTACTCGCGCAGCGCCGGCCCCACGCTCTCATCGCCCAACTCCACGCGCGCGGTCAGAGCCTGCACGCGCAAGGGCGGCGGCAACAGCGGGTCGAGCCGCAGCAAGGCGGGCATGAGCTGCGCGCCGTCCACCAACATCAAGGCGTTCCATGACTCTCCGTTGTCCTCGCTGATGCCCGCGATGCCGGCCTCCATCAGCCAAGCGCGGGCGCGCGCCTCGAGATAATCAATTCCCTCTTCGCCCCCGATGCGCGCGATCGCGATCAACATGGCGCGCCGTGGCGCAGCCTCGGACTCGCGCGTGACCGCGTCGCGCAAGGTCGGCAATAAGGCGGACGGCCGCAAATTGGCCGCCGCTTCGGCGGCTTGCGTGCGCACCACGGGCGTTGGATGGGTGCGCAGGACCTCGGCCAGAACTTCCACTTGGCTGGAGTCCCCGCTCGCTCCCAGCGCCGCGAGAAAATTCACCATCAACCCGAAGCGACTCGAGTCGAGCGCAATCGCGTGGATCTCCTGCGCGAGCACGGGACCCAGACTCGCGCCTTCCTCGCGCAGCCGAGCCATCGCGAATCTCTGTCCCTCTTTGGGACCCGCCCGCAAGTGCTCGAGCCAGCGGCCGACCCAATCGTCGTCCGCGGGAGCCAACCAAGCGCGGCGCTCGGCGTCGCTCAGCGCGAACACGCCTCCGTCCTGCTCGGCGCCGCCTTGCGGGGGAGAGTTCTCCTTGGCGCAACTCGCGACCACGAGAGCCAGCACCGAAAGCGCAGACCGCCGGAAGTACAATCTCGGGTTCATGGAGGCGGAACAGAAGTCACCGAAGACACGCGGCTACACGCTGGGACCGTTCCAGTTTAGGCACGGCCTGGCGCTCGCGCCGATGGCGGGCAACACCAACCTTGCTTATCGCAGACTGTGCCGCCGCTTCGGAGCCGAATTGACCACCACGGAGATGGTCTCCTCGCGCGCCCTGCACTATAACGACGAGAAATCACTCAGTTATCTAGAACGTGGCGATGATGAGCGTCCGGTTGCAGCGCAGATTTTCGGCAACGAACCCGAAGTGCTGGCCAGCGCCGCGCGCCGAGTCGAGGAGCGTGGCTTTCATCTCTTGGATCTCAACGTCGGCTGCCCGGTGCCGAAGATCACCGGATGCGGCGGAGGCAGCGCCCTGCTGCGCGAGCCGAAGCTCGCCGCAGAATGCGTGGCCGCGATGTGCGCCGAGGTGCGAATTCCGGTGACGGTGAAAATTCGTGCCGGCTGGGACGACGAGAACAAGAACGCGCCGGAATTCGCCGCCGCCGTGGCCGCGGCTGGCGCGCAAGCAGTCACGGTGCACGGACGCACTCGCGAGCAGCGCTACACCGGCCGCGCCGACCTTGAACTGATCCGAAGGGTCGCCGCCGCCGTCGAGATCCCGGTGATCGGCAACGGCGACATCATCGACGTCGCCAGCGCGCAGCGCATGGCGGAGACCGGCGTCTCCGGCATCGCGATCGGTCGCGGAGCCCTCGGCCGCCCGTGGCTGTTCACGCAGATCATCGCCGCATTCGAAGGCCGCCAGGTTCCTCCGGATCCCGAGCCGGCGGAACGCGCCGCGCTCCTTCTCGAGCTCGGCGAAGGGGTCTGCGCACTCTACGGCGAAGGCCGCGGCATGCGCATCATGCGCCGGCTATCCGCCGATTTCTTTCATGGCGTTCCGGGCGCCCCGGCGCTGCGCGCAGCCTGCAACTCGCTGACCGAACTCAGCGACCTGCGCTCTCTCGCTTCCCGAATCGCGGATCAGGCTGGTACTGCTCGAGATGAGCGAGATCGGGGCGGCTCCCGTCCCAGTTGAGCCCGCGCACGGTGTTCAGGCGCACCACGGACTTGGCGTAATCCATGCGCGCCTGCGCCGCGGCGCTCTCTGCGGCCGCCAGATCGGTCTGGAACTGAAGCACCTGGAAGTTGGTGCTCGCGCCCTCGCGCAAGCGGCGCTGCTCGGCCTCGAGTTGGCGTCCGGCGACCTCGCGCGCCAGGTCCGTTACCGCCACCCGTTCGGCCTGATAGGCGGTGTTGCGCACGGCTTCGCGCGCCTGCAACGCGACGGTGTTCTCCGTATCCCTCAGCCCGCGTTGCGCGAGCCAGTAGTTCCAACGCGCGCGCTGCTCCATGCCTTCTTGGGAACGATTCCCGATCGGCATCTCGAACACGATGCCGACCGTCGCGCCGGGAAAGTCTCGGTCGAGGAGAAGGTCGAGCGAATCGCCGACTTGGCGGTCCTGGGCCGAGTAGTTCGCGGTGGCGGTGAGATCCAAAGTCGGCATCAAGTCGTGTTTCGCCGCATCCCAGGCTGAGAGCGAAGCTTCGACGTCCACGCGCAACTTGCGCAGATCGCCGCGGAAGGCCCGGGCTTCGGCGAAAGTTTCCTCCCAAGTCGGGACTTCGACGCCGGGAGCCACGGGCAGGCTGCTCGGCGTGAGATCGAAGCCCCACTCTTCGGCGTTCTCGAGTCCGAAGACTTGGATGCGCAACTCGTCCTGCGCGTTGCGCGCGCGGTGCCGCGCGCCGAGCAGAGCGTCGGTGCGCGTCGCGATGTCCGCGTCCGTTTGCACGACTTCGACCTCGGAGACTGCGCCAACGCGAAACTTAGCCTCGGTCATCTCCTTGAGCGCTTGCGCCAGAGCGAGCGAGCGTTGTTTCACTTCAACGTCGGCTAGGGCGAAAGCCAAATCCCAGTACTTGTCCACCACCAACTGGACCACGTCGCTGTCGGCCTGTCGCATGTCAGCCTGCGCGCGATCTGCGCTGAAGCGTGCTTGTTCGAGCTCCTGAGTGGCCGAGAGTTGCCAGGCGCCACGCAGCAGCGGCTGCCGGTACTCGAGGTTCACCGACGCATCACTCTGTGGATCCGGCAGGAAGGAATAGTCGTTGTAAGCCTCCCGCAAACTCAAGGACAGCGATCCCCCGGTCATGAGTGCTTGGCGGAGCCCCTGCGTCGCGCTCAGCGAGCGAGAAGTCGTGGTGCCGAAGGAACTGAAGAAACCGCCCGCCGGCTGCTCCGAATAGGACCACGTGAGATCCGCGAACAAAGTCGGATCGTAGGCACCTTCCGCAATGCCGATGCCGGCATTCTCGGCCAGGGCGCGCAACCGCGCCTGTTGAAGGCTGGAGCCGTGCTCGTGGACGAGCCGGATGGCGTCCTCCAAGCGCAGCGGAAAACCGACCGGCGCTTCAGGAACGCCGGGTTCCTGAGCAGCGAAGCAGCCCACGAGGGCCAGGACAGCGGAGACAACGGGCATCTGGAAGCGCCTACGGGCGAACTGCCCGGACGCATGGTGCCATTGCCGGGAGCGGCCTGCCAGAGGCGGATCAGCGCCCGCTCAACCAGGGCGCGCCGGCCCAAGCGTGAGAAGCACGCGCCTCTCGGAGCGAGAAGGGGTCGCCGCCCAGCACCCAGAGCCAAGGGGCGAGGGCAAGCCGCTCCGCTTCATCCGCCTGCCAGGCAAGACGGAGGGCCCTCGCCGCCAGCTCTGCGGGGACCGGCTCCGCTTCCGGTTGCGCGCAGCGACGGACAAACTCCTGCCACAACTCTTCGGCGCTCGCCGATTCCCAACGGGCTGGGCGCGACACGGTAGGAACCGCGGGTGCAGCCGGACCCGCCTCGCGCCAACTCGTCGCGGCGCGCGTCAGGCGATCGCGCTGAACGGTGGCGTCGGCGGTGGCAAGCAGGGATTCGGCCGGCGGCAAAGGCCGCGGCACGTCGACCTGTTGATCGCTGATCTCCGGTGCGTTGCGCGGCAGGATGAAGCCGATCGGCGGCCGGTCTTCGCGGAACCAAGGCAGCATGCGCGCCAGCGCCACCAACGGCGCGACGCCCACCACGATCACCATCATGGTGGCTGCGGTGCGCGCGAGGCGCGAATGCTCGATCGTGCGCCACACCGTCCACGGACGCGCCATGCGTGCGCGGACGGCGTCGGCGAACTCGGCGTCGACTGCGGGATCTGGGCAAGCCTCGCGCAGTTCCTCCGCCAGCGCGAGCAACTCGCGTTGTTCCGTCTCCTCGACGCGTTCGGCGCCGGAGTGTTGCGGAAGATCGTGCGGGAAATGAGTCATTCCGTTCCCTCATCGAGCAGAGCCAGCCGCTCGCGCAGACGCCGGAGCGCGTAGAACACGCGTGACTTCACGGTGCCAATCGGCACCTCGAGAAGCTCGGCGACTTCCTTGTAAGGTAACTTTTGCAGCACCGCGAGCTCGAGGAGCTCGCGCGCATCGCGATCCAGCTCGGCGAGCGCCGCCTGCACCTGAGCGGCGCGGTCACCGGTCTCCGCGGCCTCCAGTGGTCCCGGTCGCGCATCGCTCCACTCCGGCTGGTCTTCGACCCGCCGCACCTTCTGCGTCCGCCGCGTGTGGTCGATCCACAAATTACGAGCGATGCGCAAGAAGTACGCGCCCATCCGACCGGCTGGCCGGTAGCGATCGAGGCTCTGGAGCACGCGCACGAAGACATTCTGGGCGAGGTCGTCCGCGGTGGCTGTCTCGGCTCCCTGGCGCAGAAAATAGCCCTTCAAACGCGGGGCCATCTCCGACACCAGCAAGTCGAAGGCCTCCGGATCGCCCTGCTGGCATCGTGCCAGGAGGTCGCCGCGGTCGTCCATGCCAGATTCCATGGGGTCAACGCGGCGCCATCGGCGGCGGTTCAGAGGATTCGACGGGAATTCCAGCCTCGGCGAGGCGAGCAGCAAAGGCCGTCAGCACCTCGGCGGACCGCGGGCCAAGGGCTCGCAACAGCAGCCAGCGGCTTTCTTCGTCCCCGGCGGCTTCGATCGCCACGTCCAAGCGGTCAGACGGCCAC
>JAQBVK010000169.1 GCA_027623585.1 Planctomycetota bacterium | reverse complement strand
CGCCGACCGCCGCCGCCACGGAGCCGCCGCCCGGAGCAGGGGATTCGCTTGCCGTTTCTTCAGTGAAGCCGCGCAGCGTGAGATCGACCAACCGCTTCTTGGCCGCGCGCGCCGCGAGCACGTACTCGATCACCTTCTTCTGCGGATCGAAGGGCGTGAGCTCGTCGAGCCCGAGTGAGCGCACCGCGATCTTGATCAGTTCGCGATCCGGCACGCCGAGCGAGCGGTTCTGCTTGCGCAAGAAGTGCCGTCCGGCGTCGAGCAGCGCGCGCAGCGGGATCAGGCCGACCAGTTCGGAGCCGGTCACGCGCACGCCGCGCGCGGCCGCGCAGCGCTCGACCTCGTCGAAGGCCGCGTGCATCGAAGTCACCGACACGTCGGTCAGGTTCAGCGAGACCTGGCAGATGCCGTACTCCTCGATGAACCAGCCGATGCCCTTGGCCGCCTTGAGCGTGCCCGGGATCCACTTCGACGGGTCCTTCGGATCCTTGCGTCCCTTCTCGCGCACGTCGAAGGCGATCGCGTTCGCGCGCCGCGTGCTGGTGGTGTTGAGATTGACGTTGTAGGCGACCAGGAAGTCGCGCGCACCGACCGCAGTCGCGCCGGAGCGCGGCTGGAACTCCGCCGGGCCGAAGTCCGGCTTCCATTCCGGCTTCTTCAGCCGTTCGCCGAGGGCTTCGTATTCGCCGGCGCGCACCGTCGCCAGGTTGCGCCGCTCCGGCTTCGAGGCCGCGCGTTCGTAGAGGAAGACCGTCAGTCCGGCCTCTTCGCCAATGCGTTCGCCGAGCCGCCGCGCGTACTCCGCGCATTCCTCCATCGTCACGCCGCTGATCGGCACCAGCGGACACACGTCGAGCGCGCCGAAGCGCGGGTGCTCGCCGTGATGCTTGCGCATGTCGATCAATTCCTTCGCCTTGCGCGCCACGCGCACCGCGGCCTCGATCACCGCCTCCGGTTCGCCGGCGAAGGTGATCACGGTGCGGTTGGTCGCCTTGCCCGGATCCACGTCCAGCAGGTGCACGCCTTCGACCGCCTCCGCCTCGGCCGCGATCGCGTGATAGACCGCCGGATCGCGCCCCTCGGACACGTTTGGAACGCACTCGATGATCTTCTGCACGGCGTCGCGTTTCTTAGCCGAGGTGCTCGCGGATGCGCGCGTCGAGCGCGGCTTGGTCTTGCGCGAAGGCGAGCAGACCGGCGCGCGTGAACAGGCCATCGAGGCCGGCGCGGCCGGCGGCGAGATGTTCGCGCCAGGTGTCGCGCTTGGGCGCCTTGCCCTCCTGTTCGAGGCGGGCCACTTCGGCGGGGGCGAGGCGCGGGAAGACCGCCGCCACGCCGGAGTCGCCGAGGCTCTCGAGCACGATGGCGGGCGTCAAATCCTCCCAACTCGCGTTCGCCAGGCGCAGGCAGGCGGCCTCGAAATCGGGAGTGATTTCCCAGAGGCCTTCCATGCCTTCAGCGCGCGAATCCACGCCCGAATTCCACTCGGGCTGGTAGTCCTCGCCGGTGCAGTCGCGCACTTCAGCGTGCGGCGCCTTGAGGTAGGCCTCGGCCACCGGCGTCGGCATGGTGTAGACGTCCACGCCCGCGAGGCTGGCGACCTGATCGCCGTTGCGCATCGAGGCCGCAATCTGGCGCGTGGACGCGCCCAACTTCTTGCGCAATCCTTTCACTGCGGCCTGACTCGCCATGGTCGCGCGCTCGCCGACCCAGCGGCCGTCGCACAGCTTTGAATCACTGCCGTAGGCGTTGAGCCGGCCGAGGAAGACGTTCACCCAGGACGGGCGCGCCACGCAAGTGATGAGGAAGTTCTCGCGCGCGCTGAAACCGAGCGTGAAGTTGACGGGGATCCCGTCCTCCTCCAGCGTGCGCGCGGCGATCAACCCCTCCGGCGTCAGCGGCACCTTGACGATGAACTTCGGGCACAGCGCCGCGTAGCGTCGGCCGAACGTCACCGAGCGTTCCAGATCGTGCGCGAGGTCGGTGTGCAGCTCCACGCTCACGTAGGCCCCGAAGCGCTCCACCAAGCGCAGCCCGTGGCGCGCGTTCAGTGCGAAGGCGATCTCGAGCACCTGATCCTGATCGCTGAGCGTCGGCCGATCCGCGCGCGTCGCCTTGGCCGCCGCCGGGATCCAAGAGTCGTAGATGCCCTTCTGGATCTCGCGGTTCAGCAGGGTGTTGTTGGTAGTCAGAGCGCTGAACTCGGGATTCCACAGCGCGCTGGCAGCCTCCATGTCGCCGGTGTCCAGCCACAACTCGGTGCCGGTGCCGCGCACCTTCTTCCACTCCGGATTCGCCTTGCCGTGGACCTGCTCCTCGCGCACGCCGTCGCGGATCACCGCAGCCAGACGCGAAGAAGCAACAGGGGGAGCCTCGCTCATGGAGCCCAGGATACGATGAGCGGTCCGACGTCGTGCACATACCCGCCCTGAGTTATGAGGACGCGCGCCTCCTTCGCGGAGCGCGCTGGGTGGACTTGCGCAGTCCCGCCGAACACGCGCGCGACGCAATTCCGGGCGCGATCAACGCACCGCTCTTCGATGACGACGAGCGCGCGCTGGTCGGCACCCTCTACAAGCAAGTTTCCCCGGACGCTGCCTACGAGCAGGGGCTCGAACTCGCCTCGGCACGCATTCCAGGAATCCTCGCCACGGTGTGCGGCACCACCTTGTCAAATTCTGCCGATACGGTGTGCGACACCGTATCGGAGTTGGCGGCGCGGTTGCGGGCGGGTGTGGGATCGGTAGTGACGGAGTCGGTGAAGACGCTGTCCGAAGGAGGAGCAGGCTGGGTCATCGTTCATTGCTGGCGCGGCGGCATGCGTTCGCGTTCGGTCGCCGCGTTGCTGCAGGCCATGGGCGAGCGGGTGGCGCTGCTCGACGGGGGATACAAGGCCTATCGCTCGTGGGTGATGCGACGCCTCGCCTCGTGGCCGGCGCCGGAGCCGAACCCCTTCGTCCTGATCAGCGGCGCGACCGGGACCGGCAAGACACTCCTTCTTCAGGAGATCGAAGCTGCCGCACCGGGCTCCACCCTCGATCTCGAAGCCTGCGCAGGACACCGTTCCTCAATTCTCGGTGCGGTCGGCCGGAGCCCGGTTTCGCAGCCCGCTTTCGAATCACGCATCGCCGCGCGCACCGAGCAGCTCGGCGCGCCGCCCTGGTTCGTCGAAGCCGAGTCGCGCAAGGTGGGTGACGCGATCATCCCTGACGCGCTCTGGCGCGCGATGCGCTCGGGCCGTGTCGTCGAGTTGAGCGCGCAGAAGGCGACCCGCGTCCAAGTCTTGGTGGAGGACTATCTCGCACAGCCAGGAGCCGTGGCGCAGATCGCCGAGCGCCTGCCCTTCTTGGAGCGGCGACTCGGAGCGGAATGGGAGGGGCGCCTCACCGCCCTCCACGCCTCAGCCCGCTACGGCGAAATCGCCGGCGTGCTCCTGGAGCACTACTACGACCCGCTTTACCTGCACAGCGGGCGCGACCTTCCGGCGCCGTGCATGGAACTGGAGCGCGAGGATCCTAAGAGAGTGGAGCGTTTGCTCACGCTGCGCGCGCGCCTCGCCGTTGGCCCGGCTCCTGCGAGCGCCGCATTCCGTTAGAATTCCCCCTGCACATGTGCGGATTCATCGGCATCGCCGGACTGCCCGGCAACGAAGTCGCTGCGGAGCTCTACGAAGGGTTGATCGCGCTCCAGCACCGCGGCCAAGACGCCGCCGGGATCCTGTCGTTCGACGGGAAGTTCCACCAGCGCAAGCAGAACGGCATGGTGCGCGACATCTTCCATGCGCAGGACATGGAGCACCTGAAGGGGAACCTCGCGATCGCTCACGTGCGCTACCCGACGGTGGGCGGCGGCGCGGGCGAGGACGCGCAACCTTTCTACATCAACTTCCCGTTCGGGGTGGGGATGGCCCACAACGGCAATCTCACCAATTGGGTGGATCTGAAGTCGAGGAAGTTTCCGGCGGCCAACATCTGCCTGGAGTCTTCCTGCGACGTCGAGGCGATTCTCTACGCCTTTGCGATGGGGATGCAGCGCACCCTCAAGATGGATCCGCTCGCGGATCGATTGCGCACTGCGGTCGAGAGCGCCTTCGAGCACGCTAAAGGGGCGTACTCCGTGGTCGGCATCCTTTCCGACGGCGCGCTGTTCGCATTCCGCGATCCACACGGGATCAAGCCCTGCATCGTCGGACGCCGCGTTTCGGCGAAAGGCACCGAATGGGCGGTCGCGTCGGAATCGGTTGCCTTCGACGTGCTCGGCTTCGAGCGCTTCCGTGATCTCAAGAATGGGGAAGCATTTCTGGTGGTGCCCGGCCAGGATCCGGTTTTCATCCAGATCACGCAGAAGAAGCACACGCCGTGCATCTTTGAATTGGTCTACTTCGCGCGGCCGGATTCTTTCCTCGACGGCGTCAGCGTCTACAAGGCGCGCCAGCGCTTCGGCGAAGCCATCGCCGCGCAGTGGATTGAAGCCGGTCTGCCGACGCCCGACGCCGTGATTCCGATCCCGGACAGCGCGCGCGACGCCGCGCTCTCCGCCGCGCTCGCGCTCGGCGTGCCTTACCGCGAGGGGTTCATCAAGAACCGCTACGTCGGCCGCACCTTCATCATGCCCAGCCAGGCGCAGCGGAAGTCTTCGATCCGCCGCAAGTTGAACCCGATCCCGATCGAGTTCGAGGGCCGCACGGTGCTGTTGATCGACGATTCGATCGTACGCGGCAACACCAGCCGCAAGATCATCGAGACCGCGCGCAAGGCGGGGGCAAGCAAGGTCTATTTCGCGACTACCAGTCCGCCGCTGATCGCGCCCTGCCCCTATGGCATCGACATGGCGACGAAGGACGACTTTGTGGCGCGCAACCGGAGCAGTGAAGAAGTTCGCATAGAAATCGGCGCGGACTTACTGCTTTATCTCGATATGGAGCGGATGATCGCCGCCGGCCGGGCCAAGAACCCAGAGCTCACTGAGTTTTGCACCGGCTGCTTCACCGGCCAGTACCCGACCCCCGACGCCGCGGAGCACCTCGAGGCGCTTTCGGCCGAGCGGGCGGCGATGCGGGTCTAGATTCGAGCAGGTGCCGAGGGAATTTCTCAGGGAAATTCTCTTAAGCCGGGGAGGGGGGGGCAGCCGATAGGTCCAGTGGCGCCGCGAATCGTGGTGCTCCGCGCCCCACACGGGGACGTCGGTACCCCGTGTCCCATCCAAGACCGAAATGAAGACGCTCAACCTGAACACCAAGAAGGGTGGATTCTCGCTGGTGGAACTGACGATCGTGGTCGTCATCCTCGGCGTGCTCGCTACTTTCGCCGTCCCCCGTTTCATGCGCTCCGTCGAACGCACGAAAGCCGCTGAAGCCTTTAACTATTGCGAGAACCTGATGTCCTCGCAAGGCGCGTACCAGGGTCGCAACTCGGCCTACGCGAAGAAGGTCACCGACCTCGACGTGACGCTGAACAATCCGACCTACTTCACGGCCGGCAACATCTCTTCCTCGAACTGGGACACGAAGTGGGAGATCAAGCTGACTCGCACGGGTTCCTCCGGTGGCTACGGCTCCTACACCGTGGTGTTCGACGAGAACGGCTTCAACCAGGACAAGTCCAGCATCAAGGACGAGCTCCTGCCGAACAAGTAGTCCGAAGACCCTTCGGCTCCAGGGGGCGTCCGCTCAGCGGGCGCCCCTTTCGGCTTTGTTGGGCCGCGACTCAAGGAAAATTCGGGCAACCTCCGAT
>JAQBVK010000168.1 GCA_027623585.1 Planctomycetota bacterium | reverse complement strand
CGTGCGCGAGCACCATCGGCTCGCGCTTGATCCCGGCTTCGCGGAGCGCACCGGGCAGACGCCCGATCGCGACCATCAACTCGTGCGCGTCCTCTGCAACCAGGCTCGCGTCGATCGCATCGGTCGGCAGCGCGGCGCGTCCGGCTTTGCGCAGGATCGAGAGGCATCGCGCGTGCGTGTACTGCAGGTAAGGTCCCGTGTCCCCCTCGAAGGAAAGCGCCTCCTTCCAGTCGAAGGTGACGTCTTTGGTGCGCTGGTGCTTGAGGTCGTGGAACAACACCGCGCCGACGCCCACCTGCTCGGCGGCGCGCGCTTTGTCCGGATGCTCAGGATTCTTTTCTTCGACCGCTGCGCGCGCGAGTTCGACTGCGCGATCGAGCACGTCGACCAGCAAGAGCACGCGGCCTTCGCGCGTCGAGAGCTTGCCCTCCGCGAGCCGGATCAGGCCGAACGGAATGTGCTCGATGCGCTCTTGCCAATCCGCGCCGCAACGTTTCAGCACTCCCTTGAACTGCTGGAAGTGCAAGCTCTGCTCGTTGCCGACCACGTAGAGCGCCTGGTCGAAGGCGAATTCTTCCCAGCGCGATTTGGCGGCGGCCAGGTCGCGAGTCGCGTAGAGGGTCGTGCCATGCGCAGTTCTCACCAGGCAAGGCGTGCTGATGCCGAGCTCGTCGAGGCGCACGATTTCGGCGCCGGCGTCGGTTTCGGTGACGCCGCATTCATGCAGCCATGCGATCAGTCCGGCGAGATGATTCTCGTACCAGGACTCTCCGCGCAGATGGTCGAAGTGCACACCGAGCCGCTCGTAGACCCGCTCGAACTCTCGCAAGGAGAGAGTTGTGAAACGTTTCCAGATCGCGCGGGTGGCGTTCTCCGCGCCCGACTCCAAATCTTGGAAGGCGCGACGCGCCTCCTCGGCGAGTTGAGGATCCTGCGCTTCCTCCGCGTGATAGCGCACGTAGAGCTCGAGCAGATGCTCGATCGGCGCGCGCTCCAATTCCGCCTCGGAGCCCCAGCGCTGCCAGGCGGCGACCAGTTTGCCGAACTGGGAACCCCAGTCACCGAGGTGGTTGATACGAATCACGCGGTGCCCGAGCCGTTCGAACAGCCGCGCCAGCGCGGCGCCGATCACGGTGGATCGCAGGTGACCGATGTGCATCGGCTTGGCGATGTTCGGCGAGGAATACTCGACGATCGTGACCAGTCCTTGCCGTGCAGAGGCGAACCCCGCGCTGCGCGCGTCCGCGAGCACCGCGCGCGCGAGCGCGGTGGCGTCCACCTTCAGATTGAGGAAGGGGCCCGCGGCAGCCGCAGAGACCTCCTCGATGTTCAGACGAGCGGCGAGGTCCGCCGCCAGCGCAGGCGGTTTGATGCCCGCGTTCTGCGCGAAACGGAAACAGGGCAGTGCGAACTCGCCCATCGCCTCCTGACGCGGCCGCTCGAGCACCACCTCGGCAGCGTCCACGGCGAGCAACACGGCGAGCGCGGCGCGCGTCCGCGTTTCGAAACGGTCGAGGCCGTGCGCGGGATCGCAGTCAGCGCGGGTCGAGTCGGTCGCCATGGAGCGGAGCCAAGAGGTCCTCAACGCGAGATCCTAGGGCTGCGGCGACTTCGTCGGCGTGCTGCCGGGCGAGTTCCCACGCGCGGCGCATCCAGCGCGACTCCCCGTAGCGTTTCAGCAGATCCTCGTGGCGCTGATCGAGCGAGACGATCGTGGTGTTCATCACGCACGAATCCGCGAGACTCATGATGCTGTCCGCGAGACCCCATGGCTCCGCGTCGAAGGCCGCGTACGCGCGCGCGACGAACCCGGGCGTCAACCGCCCTGCTCCTTCGAGTTCCTCTGGCGCGCGCCCTTTGAGCCAGTGCGTCAGACAGCCGCGCGCCTCGCGCGGATAGCCGTGCGCGCGAACCAGCACGAAGCCGGTCCAACCGTGGAGCGGACCGTGCGTTTTGCTTCGGCCGATGTCGTGCAGCAGGGCTTGAGCTTCGATCAGTTCTGCTTCTTCTGAGCCGAAGCCGACTGCGTCGGCGAGTCGCCGCGCGATTTTCGCCACCTGTCGGCAGTGCAACGGCCACGACTCGCCGGCGGGCGAGTTCCGATCGAGCAGGGCGAGCGCGCCTGCGCGGCCGAGACGCGCGCCGTCATCGCCGTGCTTCATCCAGTCCCCTCACGATCCCTTGCTCCCTCCCGCAGATGCTCGGCGGCGCGGATCACGCTGCGCCGGAGTTCTTCGAATTCGAATCGTTCCACGGCCTGCTCCGCAGTCCACCATTCCATTGCATCGTGTTCTGGCGAGCAGACGATTTCCGCCACCGCGCATGGCCGAGCAGCGAGAAACATCACCACCCGCTTTCGAACACCCTCCGGCGTGCGGTAATGGCTCACGTCCGCAAAGCCGGGGAGCAGGCTCGACTCCGAGAGCTGCAGGCCGGCTTCTTCACGACACTCGCGCAAAGCGCCGGCGAGCAACCCCTCGCCGTCTTCTAGATGGCCTTTGGCGAAACCCCACGTGGCATGCCGTGCATTGCGAAGCACCAAGAACGCCGGAGCGTCCGGGCCCCCGCTCCACAGCAACACTCCCGCAGCCACTGCCACGCGATCCATCGCTCCATTCTAGGACCGGGCTACAATCTTTCCGCGATGGCGATTGCACCGGCGATTCAGGCGGCTCGATGCTGGAGCGCGCAGCTCGTCGCGCGGCGGAGTTGTGGTCCGGACGCCTACGTCGCAGAACTTCGCCTGCCGCAGGACCCAGGTCCGATCGCGCCTGGCCAATTCGCGATGCTCTCGCCCGGCAACGGCGACGGTCCGTGCATCCCGCGACCGTTCAGCATCTATGACCGCACCGCTGCGGATCGAGTCACGTTCTTGATCCAAGTCCATGGCCCGGGTACGCGCGCGCTCGCCGCCATCGAAGAGGGCGGCGCGTACACCTGCACGATGCCCTTGGGCCAGGGCTTTCAGGTCGCGCCGCGGGAGCGCCCGGTGGTGATGGTCGCGGGCGGCGTGGGCAGCGCGCCCTTTCTGCTCTACGCGCGCGCGCGCACCGCGGCCGGCGCCGGCGACTCGACCTGGATGCTCTACGGAGCGCGCACCGCCGATCGTCTTTACGATCGTGAACTCTTCGCCGGCGCCGGCGCGCGCCTGCTGTGCGCGAGCCAAGACGGCGGAGCCGAGCATCGCGGCACGGTGATCGATCTCCTGCGCGACGGACTCGACGCGGGTCGCCTGCCGCAGCACGCGCTGTTTGCCGCCTGCGGCCCCGAAGGACTACTGCACGCCTTCGCCGAGTTCGCGCGCACGCGCAACTTGCACGCCGAGCTCAGCCTCGAAACCTACATGGGGTGCGGCTGGGGCGGTTGCAATGCTTGCCCGGTGCCGACCGAGCCGAATGGACCGCTCGGCTCGTGGCCGTGGGCGAAAACTTGCACGCAAGGTCCAGTCTTCGACTTGCGCACGATTCGTTTTTGAACCGGAGGAGCCGCATGGAAAGCTGGAGCATTCAGATCGACAAGGAGTACCTGAAGTTCTCCGCCGCGCACTTTTTGATCTTCCCGGACGGAAGCGCCGAGCGGCTGCACGGGCACAACTATCGGGTCTATCTTGAAGTCGAAGGCGCGCTCACTCGCCACGGCCTGGTGCTGGACTTCAAGCGCGTCAAGCCGATCGTGCGCGAACTGGTCGACTCCCTGGACGAGCGCTGGCTGTTGCCGGGCCAGCACGGAGAACTGCGTTGCTCCGAACGCGCCGACGGCGTGGTCGAGGTGCGCTACCGCGAACGCTACTACGCCGCGCCGCGCGAGGACGTGATCGTGCTCCCGATCAACAACACCAGCGCCGAGAACCTCGCCACCTGGGTCGGCAGCGAATTGCGCGCGCGGCTCCAGGCGCGCTTCCCGGACGCTGATCTGCGGGCGATGCGCGTCGCCGTCGAGGAAACCGCGGGTCAGCGCGGAGTCTGGCGCTGGCGCAAGGATTGACCCTTGCTCATTCTGCGCATCAAAGCGTCACTTCCAGCATCAGCACCGTGTTCGGCTCGAGTTGAAACAGCAGCTCGCGGTTGGTCACGGTGATGCCGGCTTCGGCTGCAGTCTCCTCTTTGAGCTGCGTTTCCGGCAGACTGTTGAGTAACTGAGCGTCCAATAATTGCGTGTCGCGGCGAGTGTCCTGAAAGGTTTTCCAGGCGCTTACGGCGATCCCGTACGGAATGCCGCGGGCTGCCGCCCAATCGAAGAACTGATTCAGCGCGGCAAAGACCTCAGCGCTCGTGGTCGGGTAGCCGGCGTTGCTCAGCAGCAGCGCGCAGGCCTCGCAACCGAGCAGCATCGAGCGGTCGAAGGCGGCGGTCAGGAACGGCAGCAAGACGGCGCGATGCTGGGCCGGCGCGTTGACGGTTTCGGTGAAACGAATCACGCGACTGATCGTGAACGGCGCCGACCCCAACAGTTCGACGTGGATCGTGCGTGGATGGGTGGAGTAGAAGTCGGAGAGCAGCACCGCAGGCATGAAGGCCATGGTGACTTCCGCCTGCTGGAGAGTGAGCCCTTGGGCGATCAAGCTGGCCAGCGTGGCACGCGGCCCACCTGCGGCCAACCAGAGCGGGTACAGCCAACCGGGCTCCATGCCGTATTGGCGCGCGGAGTTCGTAAACAGCCACGATGCGGTGACGACGTCGTTGCCGACCATGATTCGCACGACGTTGCCGTTGCGCGAGGCATATCCCATCACGTTGTACTCGTCGGACGGCGGCTCGATCGGGACCGCCTCGTCAAAGGCGGGATCGAGCATCAATTTGATCACTTGGGAGATCGGCTTGCGCAAGCCGTGCTTGGTGATCAGTCCGAGACTCACTCCTTCGAAGTCGGTGATGCCGCGATCGTTCTCTTCATCGCGGTCGAGGAAGCAGTAATTCCGGTCGAGGCCGTGGAGCGCCGCGGTGGCGTAGAAATTCAACAAGTTGGCGGCGGCGTGAGGGCCGTCGAACTCGGGACCAAGCGCTCCTTGGGCGGAGGGCGCGATGTTCCACTCGGTCACGGCAACTTCGAATCCCGAATGACCCAACCCGGCGCCGAGCGCGCGCAAGCGGACCGGCATCTGAGAGAGGCGCAGTTCGCTACCCGGCGCATAGTGGTGCCATGAAACGAAATCCAAGGGTGCGTTGGAGGATGCCGCGTTCCGGATCATCGCGAACAAGACGGACTCGGACCCACCCATGGTCGAGCGTGCGCCGGCAAGGCCTGGCCCCCCCAATCGAATGTTGGGACGCGCGGCGCGCAGGTGCTTCGAGACGACGCGATAGAACTCGAGATACTCCGTGAGAGTGCAACTGGACCACTCGACGCGCTCGACCTCGTTCCACAACTCGATGCAATCCGGGAGCACCCCGTACTCCGTTTCCATGTCGTCGAGGTAGAGGAGCAAGTAGTCGGCCCAGCCTGACGCGCTGGTCGGCATGAATCGCGCGAACTGAGGCAAGCCGGTGCCGTATTCGTTCTCGATCTTCTCGGGATACGGAGACAGTTGCTGCGGCGTACCGACGCAGGTCAGCAGGGTGTTCATGCCGCGCGCGCGCGCGAAAGCGAAGTCTTCCCCAATGTAGCGGCCGGTGTCGGCATCGTGGAACATGAAGGTCCGTCGGTACCAGCCGCGGCCGACGCCGACGTCGTCCAGTTCATCGAGCAGCAACGGCGTCGCTCTCCATCCGACGATGCCACCCAGCGCGGCGCGTGAAGGT
>JAQBVK010000167.1 GCA_027623585.1 Planctomycetota bacterium | reverse complement strand
CGCGCGGAACTGCACGCCCGCATCGCGGCCCGTTTTACGCGCATGATGGAAGATGGATTCCTGGATGAAGTGCGACTGCTGCGCGAGACTCCCGGCTTCGGTCCGACCGCTCGCCTCGGCATCGGTTATCGCGAACTGTTGCGGCATCTCGACGGCGAGCTGAGTCTGGAAGACGCCGTGATGAATGCGCAACGCGCCACTCGCGTGCTGGTGCGTAGACAGGAGACCTGGCTGCGCTCCTTCCCCGACCTCAAGTGGCTCGACTGCGACGCCACGCATTCAGCGCCGCAACTCGCCGAGGCGGCCGTGACTGCATGGCGGACCGCCTGAACGCGCTCAGCCCCGATTCGAACAGGCGATGCGCGCGAGCACCGGCCGGTGATCGCTGGTGGTCCACGGCAGCAGTTCGAGCGCTTCGATCCGCAAGTCGCCTTTGATGAGAATGTGATCGATGGGCAATCCGAACCAATGCCATGGATCCGCTGCCCAGGTGCCGCGCGCGCCTAAGCGGCCGCTGCGTTGCAGACCTTCGGCGCTCAAACGCCGCATGCGCGGCGACCAAGGCGTGGAGTTGAGATCGCCGAGCATCAGCAGATGCTGTTGCGCGCTGGCGAGGCGCGCGCTGGTCTCCGAGGCGAGGGATTGTCCGCCTCGAATCGGAATCCGCCAATGAACGGCGAGCAAGGGTATTCGATAGCGTCCGATCACTACGGTGGCGGAGAGTTGATCGCGGTCACCGGCCACGGCCTCGGCTCGCGTCTGCTCGAGCGGATAGCGCGACCAGATTCCGATCGCATCCGGCTGGTCGTGGAACACGTGCTCGTACCCCTCGAGGACCAGCCCGACGTTGGTCTCCGTCAGCATCACGACGTCGGGAGGATCTTCCGCCAAGGATCGCGCGACGGCTTCGAGCGCCTCGAGATCGTGGCGCATGTTGAAGCAAAGCACCGTCACTTTGACCGACTCGCGATCGAGAGCGATGGAACTGGACGGCAGCCACAGGCCTCCGATCAATCCGCCGTGCGCCAGGAACAGCGCGGTTGCCGCGGCGAGTGCGCGGCGCGGGCGCCAGAACGCAGCGCGCACTCGCGCGACCGCTGCGAACAACAACAACGCGGCAATCCAGGCGAGCGCGGCGTAGACCTGGAAATGGGAGAAGGCCTCGAGCCATTCGACGCGAGTGCCAAGCAGCACCAAACCGCTTCCCGCGCAGAGCACGGCGAAGAGAAGTCGCCAGAGGGCGCCGCTGCGGCGCTGCGCGGTCATGAATCCGCATCCTAGGCGTTCGTCGTCGAGGGCTCCACGACGATAGGATGCTGGCGATGGCTGACTCCTCCGAATTCCCCAGCATGCCGTTGCGGCCAAAGGCCTCTCCGCCGCCGCCGCCGCCGCCGCTCCGAGGCGGGGGTCCCAAGCTTCCGCGGGGACCGCTGTTCCTGCTCGGCGGAGCGTTCGTGATCGCGCTCTTGATCGTCGCAGCGATCGCGACCGGCCGGGCCGGCATCGTCGAGGTCGACGCGAAGGAAGTGGCCGTTGTGGTGAATTACGTCACTGGCAGCCGCACCGTCATCAACCGGCCGGGCTACACGATGTTCCTGCCGATCCTCGGCCAGGCCTTCGCCTTCGACAAGTCGCCGCAAAAGTTTCTGATGGAAGGCGAGCGCGATCAAGGACCCAGCCACGTCGGCAAGCTCACGGTGCGCGCCAAGGACGGATCCAACTTCTGGTTCGAAACCCTCGAGATCCAGTACGAGATCATGCCCGAGAAGGCCGACGTGGTGCTGCAGGACAGCGGTCCCGGCGAGGCCTTCAAGTACAACTGGGTGCGCGCTTACGCGCGCAGCATCCTGCGCGACGAGTTCGGCAAGTTCAGTTCCGAGGAGGTGGCCGACCCGAGCAATTACAGCCTGGCGACCATGCAGTCCACCGAACGGCTCAATGCCGTGCTCAACGAGCACGGGATCTTGGTGCGCCAGATCATCACGCCGAAGCCGAAGTTCGAGGACCGCTACGAGCAGACCATCGAGAAGCGCAAGGTCGCCGACCAGACCGTGCAGAAGTTGAAGACGCGCGCGGTTCAACTCGAGCGCGAGCGTGAACGGCGTCTCGCGGACATCGACCGCGACCAGGGCACCGAGTACGAACTGTTGCTCGGCCAACTCGAGGAGAAGCGCATTTCCGCCGAGAAGGACGCGGTGCGGCTGAGCTTCGACGCCGACGCCTTCAAGATTGGCGAAGTCGCAGCCGGACAGGCCGAAGAGCTGAACTTGATCGAGCAGGCGCGCGGCATGGCGGAGAAGGCGCGCAAGGAGGCCGAAGGCCTGCGGGCGCGCGTGGAGGCGGTGGCGAAGCGCGGCGACGTGCTGGTGCGGGAAGCCCTCGCCCACAAGTTCGCCAGCATCATCTTCGAAATCATTCCTTATCGGCGCGATCCGGCGCCGATCCGCATTGAACATTTGGGCGCTTCGGCGCCGGTCGGTGAGGTGCCGCGATGAAGGGATTCCTGACATTCATTGGAGTTTTGATCCTGGTCCCGGTGATCTACCTGGGCTTTTTCGAGAACGTGCCGCCGGCGCACATCGGCGTGAAGCAGAATCTGTGGTCAGGCAAGGGCGTGGTCGAGGCCGATTACGGCCTCGGGCTGCACCTCGGCGTGACCGGCGTCCACCGCTGGTATTTCCTGCCTGCGCGCACGCACTTCATCAACTTCACCAGTGAGCGAGGACCGCGCGATGACGTGGTGCAAGAAACCGATCCGCTGGAAATCCGCACCACCGATGGCAACATCGTGAGGGTGGATCTCACGGTGAGTTACCGCATCAGAGAAGGCCTGGGTCACCTGATCATCGCTGAGGGCGCGCAGCAGTTCTACCGAGAACGCGTCGCTTCGGTGGTGACCGCGGTGCTGCGCAGCGAGTTGCCCAATCTGACTTCAGAAGATCTACAGGAGACTGAGAAGCGTACCCGGCGCGTGGCCGAGATCCTGCCGATCCTGGACCAAAAAATCTCGCAGTATCACTGCACCGCGGATCAAATCTTGATCCGTCAGATCTCTTTCCAGAGCGATTACGAGGATCAACTGCAGGAGAAGCAGTACCTGCGCCAACTCGCCAACCTAGACCAGGCGCTGACCAAGCAGGCGGAAGAAGAGCGCACCGTGAACGCGATCGACCGGCAGATCCAGGCCGCTGAACTCAAGCTCAACCAGGAGTGGGAAAAGCGCATCCAGGTGAAGAAGTCAGAGTACGACGTGTTGGTTGCGCAGATCCAAGCCGACGCCGCAGTCTATGCGCGACGGACACGCGCCGAGGGCGAGGCCGAGCGAGTGATCAGTACCGCCAATGGCCAGCTCGCGGTCGAGAAGGCCGAGGCTTTGCGCAATGAATTGCGCACCGCGGCGCTCGACTCCGAGGGCGGCCGTGTGCTGCTCGCGCTGGAGGCGGCGGAACAGCTCAATCTTCCGAAGGTCGTGCTGAACAGTGACGATCCGGCCGTACCCAAAATTCTCGACCTCGACAGTCTGGTCAAGATGCTGGTCGGCGTGCGCCCTTAGGGCGGCGTAGCCTTCTGGCTACGTCGTTCAGTTCGCACGCAAGGCGCGGTGCAGGTGGAGCACTTCTGTGCGCTCCAGGATGCCGACGAGGCGCGCGTCGGAGGCCGAGGCGACCACCGCGGCGCTGTTCTCCGGGTATTGGCGGAAGAAGGCTTCCGCCTCGGAGAGAGTCGCGTCTGCGCGCAACGAACACTCTTCCGGCCCGAGCGTGGCGATGTCCTGCGCGTTGACCAAGCGCGCGGCGCTGCGATCGTAGGCCACTTGGTCGAGATCGCGCATGCGAATCATGCCGACCAGCAAGCCCTCTTGATCGACGATGGGAAAGGTGTCTTGGCGGCTTTGGTTGGCGAAGCGCAGCACTTCGTCGAGACCGCTCGACGCCTGCAGCGCGTTCGATGCGCGACGCATCACGCGTTCGACGCGCACCGTTTCGAAGGTGGCGCCGGTGCGCAATTTGCGCCCCCGTATCGTTCGACCGAAGGCACGCAAGGGGGATGACTGCTCCGATCGTCCAGCGCCGTGCGTCATCAACTGCGCAAGGCTGACTTCGCCCGCGGCGACCACCACGTGCTTGAGCAGCAAGGGGCCAATGATCTCGAACACCACCACCGCGCCGAGGATCACGTTGAGCAGGACCTCGGCGAGCTCGGGGTCGTAAGTCGCGGTGTACTGAGCCAGTGCGATTGCCGCGCCGGCTTGGCACAGCAATCCGAGCCCGATCGGCGGCGAACCGGCTTGCGTGCTCGGCAAACGCAAGGAGCCGAGCCGCAGGCCTAGTCGCGTGCCCGCGATCTTGCCCACCGTACGCGCCAAGATGTACAACCCGGCTGCCAACCAGTGCTCGCGCAGGACAATGAAATTGAGGTGCGCGCCGGAGAGCACGAAGAATGCGACGAACGCCGGTTGAGCGAAGGCGTCCATGGACTGCTCGATTGGCGCGAACAAGCGCGAGCGATTGGCGACGACGGCGCCGGCGACCAGGAAGGCCAGCATGTAAGGAACGCCCGCCCAGTTGCAGAGTCCGATCGTGCTCAAGGTCACGGCAAGGAGCGGAACCGAGAAACCACTCCAGCCGGCACGCTCCTGCAGGAAGATCAGAGCGTGGCCGGCCACGAGGCCGAAGGCCAAGGCGCCGCCGACGTCGGCGAGCAGCGCGACCGGCCCGGCGTCGCCGCCGCGCACGAAGGCGAAGGCCAGCAGCACCACCTCGAACAGCAGCACCGCCCAAGCGTTCGACATGGCGGTGAGCATGCGCAGCACGTCGGTGGTGGGGCCGCGTGCGCCATATTCGCGCAACACCACCACGGTGGTGGCCGGCGCCACCGCGACCGCCATCACGCCCAGCAGCAGCGCGCCATCCGCGCGCGGCACCACCAACCAGCAGGCGAAGGTCACCGCGAGAATCGTGAGCGCCGTTTCGACCAAGGAGAGTGCGAGCAGTTTGGCGCCGATGCCGCGCAACTTCTCACCGCGGAACTGTCCGCCGAGCACGAACAGCACCAGCGCCATGGCGAGGTTATTGATGGGTCCGCGCAGCGCCTCCGCCGGCTCATGCGGGAGCAGGTCGAAGCACTGGGCGCCGATCGTGATGCCGGCTCCGATGTAACCGGTCAGCGTCGGCAGCCTCAAACGGCGCGCGAGCGCTCCGCCCACGGCACCGCCCACCAGCAGCATGCCGAGCACCAGCAGCGGGCCACCGGCGGCTAGGTTCAATGCGCGGAAGCCCAATCCGGGCCGTGGCCGACGTCCACCTTGAGCGGGACCGAGAGTTCCATCACCGTTTCCATGCTGTCGCGGACCAAGGCCGTGAGCGCCCCGATTTCCTCGGTCGGGCAGTCGAACACCAATTCGTCGTGCACCTGCAGCAACATGCGCGCGCGCAGTCCAGAACGGCTGAGCCGTTCGTCCACGCGCAGCATCGCCAACTTGATGAGATCCGCGGCGCTGCCTTGCACCGGCGTGTTGACGGCGGCATTCTCCGATTGGGAACGAACCCGTCCGTCGCGCGACAGCAGTTCCGGAAGTTGACGTCGCCGTCCGAGCAGGGTGCGCACCTCGCCGCTCGCTCGCGCTGCTGCGAGCGTGCGATCCAGCCACGCGCGGACACCGGGCAGCGCCTCGAAGTAGCGTTCGATGAAGGATTTCGCCTCTCCGAAACTGATGCCAGTTTCGCGCGCCAGCCGCGCTGCGCCCATGCCGTAGAGAATGCCGAAGTTGAC
>JAQBVK010000166.1 GCA_027623585.1 Planctomycetota bacterium | reverse complement strand
CCGATCACGGCAATTTGTTCGGCGCGCTCGAGTTCTACCGCGCCTGCCGCAAGGCCGGGATCAAGCCGATTCTCGGTTGCGAGATCTACGTCGCCGAGCGCTCGATGCGAGAACCGCACGACCGGCGCGCGAACGGCTACACCCACCTGACCTTGTTGGCGCGCAACGCCGAAGGCTGGCGCAATCTGATGGATCTTTCCACCGACGCGCACCTCGAAGGGCACCACTTCCGGCCGCGCGTGGACATGGAGCTGCTGGCGACGCGCGCGCGCGGCATCACCTGCCTGTCGGGCTGCATGAGTGGTCCGGTCAACCGCCGCTTGCGGGGCGACGATGAAGCCGGCGCGCGTGAGGTAGCCGGTAAATTGCGCGACTTGTTCGGCGCGGAGCACTTCTTCCTCGAGGTGATGCGCAACGGGATCGAAGAGCAGAATCGACTCACCGAGGGCATGGCGCGAATGCGCGCCCAAGTCGATTCGCCGCTCGTCGCCACGAACGACATCCACTACTTGCGGCACGAGGACTGCGCGGCGCAGGATGCGCTGATTTGCCTCGGCACCGGCGCGCGGATCAGCGATCCGAACCGCTGGCGGATGAACACCGACACGCTCTACTTCCGCACTCGTCAGGAGATGAATCGCATCTTCCACGACCTGCCGGAAGCGCTCGCTTCCACCATGCGCGTGGCGGAAACCGTGGACGTGCGACTGGAAACCGAAGGCCTGCACTTGCCGGTGTTCTCGACCGGCAACGAACAATCGCCGGACATGCTGTTCCGGGAACTCTGCGAGCAAGGCTTCGCGCGGCACTATCCCGCAGCGACTCCGGAAGCGCGCGAGCGGCTCGAGTTCGAGATGGAAACGATCCACAAGATGGGATTTGTTTCCTACTTCCTGATCGTCTGGGACTTGGTGCGCCATGCGCGCGAGTGCGGCATTCCGGTGGGCCCTGGGCGCGGCTCGGCGGCCGGATCGATGGTGGCCTACGTGCTCGGCATCACGCGCATCGACCCCTTGCGCTACGACCTGCTGTTCGAGCGCTTTCTCAATCCTTCGCGGATTTCGATGCCTGACATCGACATCGATTTCTGCAAGGACCGGCGCGAGGAGATGATCACCTACGCGCGTCAGCGCTACGGCGACGATCGCGTGTGCCAGATCATCACCTTCGGCCGGCTCAAGGCCAAGAACGCGCTGCGCGACATGGGTCGCGTGCTCGAGATCCCGCTCTCTGAGGTCGACAAGGCCGCCAAGAAGATTCCCGACGGCCCCCGCGTCAGCCTCGCCTCCACGCTGGAGGCGGACGCGGACCTGCGCGGCATCCGGGAAGCTTCTCACGAGAACACGCGCTGGTTCGACCTCGCTTTGCGCGTGGAAGGGCTGGCGCGAAACTCCGGCCTCCACCCGGCGGGCGTGATCATCGCCGACCGCCCGGTGCGCGAGATCCTGCCGCTCACCCGACAGGGCGATGCGATCACGACGCAGTGGGACATGAAGGCCTGCGAAGAAGTCGGTCTGCTCAAGATGGATTTCTTGGGCTTGCGCACGCTGACGATTCTGGAAGAGGCGCGGCGGCTGATCGCTCTGCGCTGCGGCGCGCGGCCGGACCTGGACGCGCTCCCGCTCGACGACGCCCCGACCTACGAGTCGCTGCAGCGGGCCGATACCGAGGGCGTGTTCCAACTCGAATCCGACGGCATGCGCCGACTGCTCGCCGACATCCGCCCCTCGGTCTACGAAGACCTGGTCGCGGTGCTCGCGCTGTTCCGGCCCGGACCGCTCGGCAGCGGTCTGCACGAGATCTACGCGCGCCGCAAACACGGCAAGGAGGAGGTCGAGTATCTGCACCCGATGCTGGAGCCGGTGCTCAGGGAAACCTACGGAGTTCTGATCTATCAGGAGCAGATCATGCGCGTGGCACAGCGCATGGGTGGCCTTTCGCTGGCCGACGCCGACTCGCTGCGCAAGGCGATGGGCAAGAAGAGCCCCGAACTGATGGCCAAGTTCGAGGACCAGTTCGTGTCCGGCGCCGTCGCGCAAGCCGTCGCGCAGCCGCTCGCCAAGCGGATCTGGGACATGATGGTGAAGTTCGCGGAGTACGGCTTCAACAAGAGCCACTCCACCGGCTACGCGATGGTGACCTACCAGGCGGCCTGGGTCAAAACGCATCACCCGGCGGAGTTCTACGCCGCCTCGCTGACCTTCGAAGCTGCCAACGCGGACAAGCTCCGGTCTCTGATCGAGGACGCGCGCCGTCACGGCATCCGAGTGCTCCCGCCCTGCGTGAATGCTTCGGTCCGCAGCTTCGCCGTCGATGATCCGCGCACGGTGCGCTTCGGACTCGAGGCGGTCAAAGGAGTCGGAAGCGGCGCTGCGGAAGCCTTGATCGCGGCGCGCGCGGCGCTGGAGGAAAGGCGTTTCGCGGACACCGATACGGTGTTCTTGGAAGCCGTCGCGTGCAATCTCAACAAGACCGCGCTGGAAGCGCTGGCCAAGGGCGGGGCCTTTGATTCCTTCGCAATCCCTCGCCTCCAGTTGGTCGCCGAGACCGAAGATCGTCTGCGCCGCGCAGCCTCGGTCGCCAAAGACCGTCAGCGCGGACAGTCGCTCTTGTTCGGAGGTCCGGCGGCAGATGCGGCGGTACCGGCCGTCGTGCTCAGCGCCCCCACCGCGCCGCCGGAGCCTGAGGATTGGAAGCCCCTCATGCAGGCCGAGAAGGAGGCGCTCGGTCTCTATCTCACGCGCCACCCACTCGACGACTACCGGGATCTGATCGGGGGGCTTTCGCCGTGGGACACGCGCAGCCTGGCCGAGGCCGGCGCCGATGCCGTGGTGGCCTTGGCCGGCGTCGTCACGCAGCTCCAACTGCGCCCGACGCGCAAAGATCCGTCCCGCAAGATCGCCAAGTTTCGCGTCGAGGATCTGTGGGGCAGCATCGGCGCCGTGGTCTTCCCGAGCGCTCTCGAGCGGCTCGGCGAAATGCTCGAAGAGGACCGCGTCGGCTTGTTCCGCGGCCGCCTTTCCATGACCCAGCGCGACGAAGTCGAGATCCTGGTCGACGAGATCATTCCGATCGGCGCGCGCGATGAGCTCGCGCTCATGGGCACGCTCGAAGTTCGGCTCGACGCGCTCACCGGCGCGGACATGATCGCGAGTTTGCAGCAACTGCTGCTCCGCCACCCTGGGTCCGCGCGAGTGCGCTTCCTGTTTCCGAGCGCGGAAGGGGGCCACCGCGCGGTGCGCGCGGGCACCGAATGGAAGGTGCGACTCGGCCCGGCGTTGACCGATGAGCTCGGCACGCTGCTCGGTCCGGGGCGAGCGCATGCGGTCATGGATCGCCCGGTAACGCAGAAGCGCGAGCGGCCCGCTTGGACCGCTCGCGCTCGCACCGACTCGCGCGGCTGATCAGGCCGTCGCGGCTTCCGCCTCAACCGGCGCCAAGTCCGGCTCCGAGCGTTCGACGAACTCCAGCAGCGCGCGTGCGGCCTTGTCACCGAGGCGCGGCGTCGAGAGTTTGAGGATGCGCGTGTAACCGCCGCGACGCTCGCGGAAGCGCGGGCCGATCACGTCGAACAACTTCATGGTCGTCGCGCGATCGTTGCCGAGCAGCGCCATGGCGCGCCGGATGTTGGGAATGGTTTTCTCCTTGGCCAGCGTGACCAAGCGTTCAGCGAACGGCTTGTAGGCCTTGGCTTTGACCAGCGTGGTCTCAATCCGCTCGTGCTGAACCAGCGCGGCGACGATGTTGCGGGCCAGCGCCCGGCGATGGGCGCCGGTGCGGGAGAGTTTTCGGGACTTGTCGCGATGGCGCATGGCTTTGCGTGTCTTACTGGGCGGTTCCGTAGACCTCGGCGCGGTCCATGCCGACGCCAAGACCCAGTTCGGTGAGTTTCTTTTCGATCTCGGTCAGAACGGTCTGGCCGAGGTTCTTGATCGCGAGCAAATCCTCGTTGGATTGGAACACGAGGTCGCCGAGCGTGAGCACTTGCGCGACTTCCAGGCAGTTGCGTGCGCGCGTCGACAGGTCGAGACGTTCGACCGGCTCCGCGAGCAGTTGCTGCAAGCGGTCGCGCTGACGCTCCGCGGCGGCGTCGATCGGACGCACTTCATCGGACACCGGCACACCTTGCAGCACTTCGCTGAATTGCACAAAGGGGTTGAGGTGCTTGCGATAGATTTTCGCGGCTTCGACCAGCGCCATCGGCGGCTGCACGGTGCCATCGGTCCAGATCTCGAGCACCAAACGGTCGTAGTTGGTGAACTTTCCGACGCGCGTAGCTTCGACGCCGTAGCGCACGCGAAGCACCGGGCTGAAGGCCGCGTCGAGCGGGATCAGACCGATCTGGTCCATCGCCTCGCCGGTGTCTTCGGCGGCTTGGAAGCCACGGCCACGGCGCACGGTGAGTTTGACGGAGAAGCGCGCCTTCGCGGTTGTCAAAGTGCAAAGCTTCAGATCTTTGTTGATCACTTCGACGCCGGTCGGGCACTGCACGTCGGCTCCCGTGACCGGCCCCTCGCCGGTCCGATCGATGGTCAAGGTCGCCGGCATCTGCGCGGTCATCGACTGCACGCGCAGGCGCTTGCACGCGATCACGATCTCGGTGATGTCCTCGAGCACGCCGGGCATGGTCCGGAATTCATGTTCGATGCCTTCCACCTCGACCGCGGTCACCGCGGTACCCTCGATCGAGCCAAGCAGCACGCGGCGCAAGCCGTTGCCGATGGTGTGGCCGAAGCCACGCTCGAAGGGCTCGATCATGAACATGCCATAACCTTCAGTGGCGGTGTCCTTGTCGTGGACAACCGCGGAGGGGAGTTCGAAGTCACGCCAGCGGATGCGCATGGGATTTCGTGCAGGTTTGGGTTCGGGTGGACGGAAAGGAGAAAATGAAACGACCGATCAGACGCGACGCCGCTTGGGCGGGCGGCAGCCGTTGTGCGGCAACGGGGTCACGTCTTGGATCGAGAGAATGCGCAGGCCGGCCTGATGCAGGCCGCGCACCGCGCTCTCGCGTCCGGAGCCAGGACCCTTGACGCGGACGTCCACGTCGCGGAGTCCCATCTTGCCGGCGGCTTCCGCCGCGCGGATCGCGGCTTGTTGCGCCGCGAACGGAGTGGACTTGCGGGAGCCTTTGTAGCCGACGCCTCCGGGCGAGGCATACACGATCACGTTGCCCTTGGTGTCCGTGAGGGTGATCAAGGTGTTGTTGAACGTGGAACGCACGTGGGCGATACCGCGGCTGCCGACCTTCTTGGCCTTGCCGCGCTTGTTCGAGCTGGAAGCTGTGGACATGTTTTAGGTTCTTGGCTTCTGGCCCTACTTCATCGCCTTGACGGACTTCTTGTTGGCGACCGTCTTCTTCGGTCCCTTGCGGGTGCGCGCGTTGGTGCGCGTGCGCTGGCCGCGAACCGGAAGACCGCGACGGTGCCGCAGGCCGCGATAGCAGCCGATGTCTCGCAGCCGGCTGACGCCAGCGGTGATCTGCCGCCGCAGCGTGCCCTCGACCGCAAGGTGCTCCTCGAGGTAGGCGCCGAGCGCACCGAGTTCCTCGTCGGAGAGTTCGCGGGCGCGCCGCGTGGGGTCGAGGGAGAGTGCCTCGCAGACGCTTTGCGCCGAAGTCGGGCCGACCCCATAGATGTAGGTCAGCGCGACGACAGTGCGCTTGTCGCCAGGAATGTCAACGCCGATGAGACGGGGCATGGTTTGCTTGCGGACGTATCGAGGATTAACCCTGGCGCTGCTTGTGCCGGGGGTCACGGCTGCAAATCACGCGAAC
>JAQBVK010000165.1 GCA_027623585.1 Planctomycetota bacterium | reverse complement strand
GCAGGGACTCCATGCGGGCTTCGAAATAAGCGTCGAGGTGCAAGACCGGCGCGCGTCCGCGATGCTCACAGCACAACAAATAGGAAGGCGATCGCATCGCTTCCTTGACCCCGAGGCCTTCGCCGAGGCCCGCGGCCAAAGCAGTCTTGCCGGCGCCGAGTTCGCCGCGCAGACCGACGCAATCCCCCGCCTGCAAGCAGGCGCCGAGCGCGCGGCCGAGCCCGTGCGTTCGTTCCGGCGATGCGCTGTGGATGCGGATCACCGGCGTTTCGCGCCCCACGCGTGCTCCCAGCCTCCCACCGGCATCGCAGCAGGCTTGCCGTCCAGACGGCAGCGCAAGCCGCGCCGCGCGCGCACGCTTCCGATCACCGTGAATCCGCATTGCTTCAACACGGAATCCCGAAGCGCCCGTTCGGCCTGCTTCGGAGCGAGCGCGACCAGCAGCTCATAGTCCTCGCCCTCGCCGACCGCGCTCGCGAGACCACGCGCGCCCGCCGGCAACTCGAGCGCGCGCGGCAGCGCGTCGAGATCGAGTGCAGCGCCAACGCCACTGCGCGCGAGCAGGCGAGGTAAATCTTTCGCAAGTCCGTCGGAGAGATCCATCATCGCGTGCGCGTCGTAGCGTTCGGCGAGCCGGCGACCTTCGGCGAGTCGCGGCTCGGGCCGCAGATGGCGTCCGCTGCTGACCGCGCCGCCCAGTCTGCCGGTCACGCACAGCAGGTCGCCAGCCCGTGCTCCGGCGCGGCCAGGCGTGCCCCCGCGCGCCTCGAGACCGAGCAGCGAACACGAGAGCACGAGCGCGCCTGCGCAGCTTGCGTCTCCGCCCACGACCGGCAAGTCGAAGTCCCGCGCCTCCGCCAAAAAAGCGTGCGCGAGCCGCTCGAGTACCGCGAAGGGCGTGCGACGAGGCGCCGCGATCGTCCACGAGGCGGCCCACGGTTTGGCTCCCGCCGCCGCGAGGTCCGAGAGGCTCCGACGCAGCAGTTTCACGGCGAGTTGCTCCGGCGTGGCGTCGCGACGCGCGTGGACGCCTAGCGCGACCTGATCGGTGGTCCACAACAGCGCGCGGCCGCGCGGCGGCACGATACGGGCGCAATCGTCACCCGGACCCTGACGGCCCTTCCCTCCACGGCACGCGGATTGGAAAATGGCGTGCAGGGCTTCTTCGCCCCCACCCTTGGACCCGTCCACCCGTTCCGACGACAACTTCGCTCCCGCGCGGCGCGGCGCGCGCTGGCGCGAAGCGGCCATCGTTCTGCTTGCTTCCGCCGCCATCGTGTGGATCATTCTAGGCACGGTGCGTTCGGAGCTGCAGAGGGCAAGAATGCGCTTTGCCGAGGACACGCTTGCGCACCTCGCCGGGCAAGTCACACTGGCGATGCAGCGCGCCTCGGATCGCGGCGAAGATCCGCGCGCTTGGTCCTTTCCTCTGCTCGGTCCCGGCGCGGAGGGAAGCGCCGTTCTCGGCACCCCGCTCGAGTTGGTGCTTCCAGCGGGTTCTTGGTTGCCGCGTGATCCGTGGGGCCGCGGCTTTCGCGTGCTCCTCGCCGGCGAAGATCCTCGGCGTTACCCCTTGCTGGTGTGCGGTGGACCGGACGACCGCTTCGACCCCGAGCGACCGGATCCGCGTTGGAGTCAGCCGATCTTGTGGCCGGAACCGCCGCGCTGAAGATCAGGCTGAAACGAGTTTCGCCAAGGCCGCCGGGTCGCTCGCCGCGCGCAGCACCGCGCAGGCATGCGCGCCGGCAGCACGCGCGGCGAGCAGTTGCTCCGATTTCAGAATTCCTCCGATCGCGATCACCGGTACGCCGACCGCGCAAACGCGTGACAGCGCCGGGATGCCGCGAGGAAGCAAGACGCCGTGCTTCTCAGGCGTCGACCAAATCGGGCCGAACAACAGGAAATGGGCGCCGTCGCTTACGGCTGCTGCGGCCTCGACTTCGTCGTGGACGGATGCGCCGACCAGCAATCGCGGAAAGGCGCGGCGCAACGCGGCGACCGGCAAACTGCGCACACCTGCGATGACGGCTTGGGAGCCGGAAGCGGCGGCGAGGTCGGCGCGCGCGTGCACCGCGCGCCAGGCGCCTGCGAGCTCGGGCGCGCGCCAGGCCTGGACTGCGGCACCGTCGCCGCGGATCGGCCGACGCAGCGTCATCGCGGAGGCGCCGGCACGAAGCGCTGCAACTCCGAGCGCGGGCAGCTGCGCGGGCGCGGCGTCCGAGAAGACGCACCAAACGCCGGCGGGGATCGCGTTCACGCCGCGTCGTGGAAGCGCATGCCAATCCCGAGATCGAGCGCGATCTCGGCAAGATCGTCACGCCGCATCGGTTGGCGCAAGAGCAGCACGTCGGGCGCAGGACGCTCCGCGCCGGCGCGCTGAACTTCCGGATGCCCTGCGAATCGGTCGAGGATTTCGGCCAGTTCGCAGTGCAGGCGGCCGTCTGCGTGGACGGTGACGAGTCCGCTCTTGCGCGCCCAGGACTCCATCGAGTAGGCGACGTTCTGCGGCAGCGGCGTGCGCGCGTTCTCGCGCAGGATTCTGAGAACCTCGTCGAGCGTCATGCCTTGCCCGAGCGCGCGATGCAGCGCGCCAGGAGCAATGCGATAACGATAAAGCGTGTCCTTCTGTTCACGATCGCAGAATCGATCGAGTTGGTAGATCAATTCGTGACTGAACTCGTCCGGGAACAGCACCACTTCGAAATCCGGGTTCACCACCAAGTGGCCGGCGGATCGGAGCGCACGGCCGGGCAACATCTCGAGCAGTTCGGCGCCGAGCGGCGTCAGGCGCAACGCGATCGCGCGGCCGCTCGCGTCGTAGCCCATGTCGACGACTCCGAGGAGATAGAGATACTTCCGAATCCACAGAAATAGGTTCCAGGCCAGGCTCTGTAGATCGGCGGAGGCGCGAACCGGGAAGGAAGACGAGTCCCGCGCGTGCGCTCCGAGATCCGGTAGGGTCGCCAAATAGTGGTTGCGCGCTACAAAGGGCAGGAACATCGCGTCGTACCAACGCCCCGGCTCGAGCCGCTTCAACCAGCGCAGCACGGTGCGACGCAAGGGCATCTGGTGGGCGAGGTCGCCCGGCAAGCGCCGATCTTCGGCAAGCCAATCGAGCATCAAGCGTTGCTTGTCGAGCAGCGGTTTGCGCAGAAAGAACTGGCCGCGCGGTGTGAGCCGGAACGAGCGCTCGCCGGTGCGGTCGATCATGCCGCATTCGAGCGCGAAGCGATATTCGAGTTCGAGGATTTCGAGGCGACGGAACTCGCGTCCAGGATTGGGCAGCAGGCTCTCCGCCATGCGCTTGCCGGTGCTCTTGAAGATCGTGCCTCGCACCGTGAATCGCACCGTGTCCCCCTCCACGAAGGAGGCGAAGCGGGAGAAATTCGAGACGAAGTCGGTGCCGATCGAGGCGACGTAGGTGGGCTGCGGCGGAGATTCTTCCGCAAGCCGACGCAGGTGCGCGAGCACGGTTTCATGGAACAGCACGATCGCCTCCTTGCGTTGGCGGAGACCGTAGGGTTCGAAATCCAGCTCGCAGAGCGTGCCGAGCGAGGCCGACTCCAGCGCGGCGCCAACCTCCAACGGCGACAGCTCGATGCCGAACTTCGGCAAAAGTTCCACGGAGACCACTCCGCCATGCCGAGTCACGGACTCGTGAAGGAATGCGCGTAAGGGCGCGGCCAAGCCGTCCATTCGCGCGCGCAGCGCGCCTTCGCCCGCCAACATCAAATACATCCGTCGCGCTTGCTCGCCGGCGATCTCGTTGCCCGAGCGCTGGCGCAAGCGATGCTCGAGCCATCCGTTCAGCGTCAAGAAAGCGCCAGGGCCGCGTCCTGAGAGAGATTCCTCGCCGACCGCTTCGGCGATCTCTTCCGGCACGCCCCAGGTCGGGCCCGGATCCGGCGCGCCCGCAGGCGCGGTGCGTCGCGCCGCGGGAATCTCGGCGAGAAGTCCCACCGACACCAAGTCGGCGAGCAGGGCGCGCAGCGGCGCCCCCGCGATGCCGTGGGATTCCGCGTCGCGGCGCAGGCGCTCGAAGCCCACCGCTCGTCCGGCGTCCGCGAGCAACAGTCGGAAGAGGGCGGCTTGAGCGCCCGTCAATGCGCCGACGCGCGCGCCGACTCGGCCCGGGTCGCGCATCATTCTGCGCAACGCCATCACCAGCTCGGGGCGCCGCGCCGGCGGATCACCTCCGATCCAGCGATCGTGCAGATCGATCAACTCGCTGTCGGAGCGCGTGGCCAGCGTGCGCGAGAGAGTCAGGTTGATCATCGAACTTAATTCGCCTCCAAGCTGGGGGCGACGACCGCGTCCGCCGGCAGGATTGCGTAGCGGTAGCCCTGCTCGGTGAGAAAACGCTGCCGGTTCTCGGCGTAGTCCTGATCGAGCGTCGCTTCGGAGACCAGCGAATAGAAGGATGCGCCGCGCCCGTCACGCTTCGGACGCAGAATCCTTCCGAGCCGCTGGGCTTCTTCCTGGCGCGAGCCGAAAGTTCCGCTGACTTGGATCGCGACGTTGGCGTCGGGCAGGTCGATCGCGAAGTTTCCAACCTTGCTCACCAGCAACACCGGTACTTCGCCGGTCCGGAACGCGGCGTACAGCAGTTGCCGCTCGCCATTCGGCATGCCCCCGTGGATCAGCGGCACTCCGATCGCGGCTCTGAGGATCTCCAATTGGGCGAGGTACTGTCCGATGATCAGGATGCGCTCGCCGGCGTAGCGCTGCAGCAGGCGTTGGAGCACCGGCAGTTTGTCCGGATTCTCCGCAGCCATGCGCGCTTGCTGGCGGCGCGGCGCCGCGAGGTAGCGAATGCGCAATTCTTCGTCGAGTGGAACGCGGACTTCGGTGCAGCGCACGGTCGCGATGAAGCCGCGTCGCTCGAGGTCCTTCCAGGGCGCGTCGTACCGTTTGGGGCCGATCAAACAGAAGACTTCGTCCTCTTTGCCGTCCTCACGCACCAAGGTCGCAGTGAGGCCGAGGCGGCGGCGCGCTTGGATCTCGGCGGTCGCGCGGAACACCGGCGCCGGCAGCAAGTGCACTTCGTCGTAGATGATCAGCCCCCACTCGCCGCGCGAAAAGAGGTCGAAGTGGACGAACTCGCCGCCTTTGCTGCGGCGGTAGGTCAGGATCTGGTAGGTGGTCAAGGTGATCGGACGGATCTCCTTGACCTCGCCGGAGTACTCGCCGATCTGATCGGCCGTCAACTCCGTCTTGTCGAGCAGCTCCTCGCGCCACTGACGCAGCGCGACCGTGTTGGGCGCCAGGATCAGCGTGTGGGCGCCCACCGCCTGCATCACCGCCATGCCGACCACCGTCTTGCCGGCGCCGCAGGGCAACACGATCACTCCGTTGCCGCCGAGCGCGGATCCGGAACGATGAAAAGATTCGACCGCGGCGGCTTGATAGGGCCGCAGGCCGAAGGCGTCGCCGCCGCGCGTGCTCGCGCGCATCCGCACTTCGAGCGGCGTTCCGTCCACGTAGCCCGCCGCGTCCTGCACCGGGTAGCCGAGTCGAATCAGCCGATGCTTCACGGCGCCGCGCCGCCCGCGCTCGAGCCAAGCCTTCCCGGCCGGCAAATTCACTTCTTCTAAGTGACCGGCGAGTTCCGGATCGTGCAACAATTCCTTCATCACGCGCGGATCGCGGCACTCGAGGCGCAGGCGTGGTCCATCGGACAACATGTGGAAGAGGCCGCAGCGCTCGAACCAGGCGCGCAGTTCGGTGGAGAAGTTCGGCGGCACTCCATAGCGAGCATTCTGCTCGAGGAACTCCAGAACCGCGGCTGGCGAGAGGCCGGTAGAGAAGGCATTCCAGACCGAAACCGGGGTGATTCGGTAGGTGTGGAGGTACTCCGGAGACTTCACGAGCTC
>JAQBVK010000164.1 GCA_027623585.1 Planctomycetota bacterium | reverse complement strand
CAGCCCGGCCGGCATCGGCGGGATGCCGCGCAAAGTGAATTCGCCGAGCGTGCGATTGTCGCGCGCGAGCTCCCGTTCACCCTGCACGACGGTGAACTTGACTGCGGTTTGGCCGTCCACGAAGGTGGTGAAGGCATCCGAGGCGGTGGCGGGAATCGCGGCGTTGCGGCTGATCAGCTGCGCGACGCCGCCTTCTGCAGTGGCGATGCCGAGCGACAACGGCGTCACGTCCAACAGCAGGGTTCCGGCGACTTGCCCGCCGAGCACGCCGGCTTGCACCGCCGCGCCGAGCGCGACGACTAGATCCGGATCCAGCCGCGCATTCGGCTCGCGACCGCTCCACGCGCGCACCGCGGCGCGCACCAAAGGCACGCGCGTGCTGCCGCCGACCAGCACGATCTCGTCGAGATCGGATTTCTGCAAACCGGCGTCGGCGAGCGCGCGGTCGCAGAGATCCAGCGTGCGCTGCACCATGGGCGCGATCCAGTTCTGGAACTCGATCACGCCGATGCTGCGGCGCCAAGCGATGCCGGCTGCGGGCGCGTGGAACGCGAAATCGGCGGTTTCCTCCGAGGAGAGCCTGCGTTTGACGCCCTCGGCAACGCTGCGCATCGCGGCGCGCGCGCTGGGGTCGTCCAATGGATCGCGGCCGGTACGCGCGCCGAGTTCGGCGGCCATGTGCTCGACGATCACGCGATCGAAGTCATCGCCGCCGAGGCGCGTGTCCCCGCAGGTGGCAAGCACGCGATAGACGCCGTCCTCCAATTCCAGCACCGAGAGGTCGAAGGTGCCGCCGCCGAGGTCGTACACCGCCACGCGCCGCGCGCTGCGCGCATCGAGCCCATAGGCGAGCGCGGCCGCAGTCGGTTCATTCACCATGCGCACCACCTCGAGGCCGGCGAAACGCGCGGCGTCGCGCGTGGCCTGGCGTTGCGCGTCGTCGAAATACGCGGGCACCGTGATCACTGCGCGCGTAAGCCGCTCCTCCGGAATGTTGAGCGCAAGGGCTGCGCGGCGTCGACAGGCGGCGAGCACCAGCCCCGCGATTTCTTGCGGAGAAACGGTCCGGTCGCCGAGGTCCACTACGGCCATCGCGCGGTCGGGAGCGTCCACCACCGCGTAGGGAAGGGTTGCCGCGTCTTCGCCGAGATCGGCGAGCGCGCGGCCGATCATGCGCTTGGCGGAGTGCACGGTACGTTCCGGATCCAGCGCCGCGCGCTCGAGCGCCGCGCGTCCCACGACCGGCCGACCGCCGCGCGGGAAAGAAACCACCGAGGGCAGCAGCGGATCCCCGTCGGCTCCGGGCAGTATGCGCGGCACGCCGCCTTCGAGAACCGCAACCAAGGAGTGGGTGGTGCCGAGATCGATGCCGAGGATCGGACCGGCGTTGTTCTGCAGGACGGGGAGTTCCATGAAGGAATCAGGCTGCGGCTCCGGCGCGGTCGAGATCTTGGGCGGCGCGGCACACGTAGGCGGCTTCGGCGAGCCGCGCGTGCACGGTGCCGGCGTGACCGGAGGGCGCGCCTTCGGCTTCCCAGAGTGCGCATGCCTCGGCGAGCGCCAAGAGCACGCGCGCGCGCTCCGCGCGCAAGCGCTCTTCGACGGCCTTTCGTTGCGCCGCATCTTCGCCCGCGCAGGCCTCGGCGACCTCTTCGCGCAGCTCGAGCATCGCCATCAGCACCGCAGGACAGGAAACGCGATCGGTGCCACGTTCGAAGGGCGCGCCGCGCAGCGCGAGCAGCGCCTCCGCGCGAACCAGCGGATCGGCCAATTTCGCATACGCCGCATTGATGGCCGCCATGCGCTGCTCCGTCGCCCCGCGCTCCGCCGCAGTCGCGAGCACGAAGCGGTCCGGATGCCAACGCAGACTCGCGCGCACCAGCGCGTCACGCAGCGCGGCGGCATCCAGCGCGTAGCTCTCCGCGACGCCGAGTAGCGCGAAGGGATTGTCCGTCGCGTGTTGCTCGCTCATCGCCTGCGATCTGGTGTGAGTCGCCCGTTCAGACCGTGAAGGACTCGCCGCAGCCGCAGGTGCCCTTCGCGTTCGGGTTCTGGAACTGGAAACCCTTGCCTTGCAGGCCGCTGGTGTAATCCAGCGTGGTGCCTTGCAGGTAGAGCATCGACTTGGGATCGCAGAACAACCGCACGCCGTTCTGCTCGACGATCTCGTCGCCCGGCGCTGACTGCACGTCGAAGTTGAGGGTGTACGAGAATCCCGAGCAGCCGCCCCCGCGCACGCCCACGCGCACGCCGGCAGTTTCCGGCATCGCGTGCTCCGTGATGAGGCGGTTGATCTCTACGACGGCCGCTGCGGTGAGGCGGATCGTGTCTTTGGTGGTTTTGGTTTCCATCACGCGTTCGGTTGCGATTGTTTCTTGCGCCAGTCTTCCAGCGCCGAGCGGATTGCGTCCTCGGCGAGCACGGAGCAGTGGATCTTGACCGGAGGCAGCGCAAGCTCCTCGACGATGTCCACGTTGCGGATCTGCTGCGCTTCTTCGATGGTGCGGCCCTTCAGCCACTCAGTGGCGAGGCTGCTGGACGCGATCGCAGAGCCGCAACCGAAGGTCTTGAATTTGGCATCCACGATCACGCCATCCTCGACCTGGATCTGCAGTTTCATCACGTCGCCGCACTCGGGCGCGCCAACCACGCCAGTGCCGACCTCGGAGCTGCTCTTGTCGAGCGACCCGACGTTGCGGGGATGCTGATAGTGATCGATTACTTTTTCGCTGTACACCATGTCGTTCTCCTAGTGGCCGGTCCACTGCACGGTCTTGAGGTCGATGCCTTCGAGCGCCATCTCGTAAAGCGGGGACATTTCACGCAAGCGCGTGACCGCGGCAATCGTGCGCGCGGCGACGTAGTCCACCTCGTCCTCGGTACTGGCGCGACCGAGGCTGAAGCGCACGGACGAGTGCGCCAGTTCGTCGCCGACGCCGAGGGCTCGTAGCACGTACGACGGCTCCAGGCTTGCGCTGGTGCAGGCCGACCCGGACGAAACCGCGATCCCTTCCATGCCCATCAAGAGCGACTCGCCCTCGACGAACTCGAAGGAAATGTTGAGGTTCGCCGCTAGCCGGTTCTCCTGGTCGCCGTTGACGTGCACGTGCGTCAACGCTTCTTCGAAGCGTCGCTGCAGTCGATCGCGCAGCGCGCCGACGCGCGCCGAGTCGCTGTCGCGTTCGGCGAGGCAGAGTTCCAAAGCGCGCGCGAAGCCGACGATGCCAGGCACGTTCAAGGTGCCGGAGCGCAGCCCGCGCTCATGGCCGCCGCCGTGCATGATCGGATCGAGCCGCACGCGCGGCGCGCGCCTGCGCACGTAAAGCATCCCGACGCCTTTCGGCCCGTAGATCTTGTGGGCGCTGGCGGAGAGCAGGTCCACGCCCATCGCTTCCACGTCCACCGGCACCTTACCGACCGACTGCGTCGCGTCGGTATGGAACAGTACGCCCTTCTCCTTGCAGATCGCGCCGATCTTCGCGATCGGATGGAGGGTGCCGATCTCGTTATTGGCGTGCATCAGCGACACCAGCGTCGTGTCCGGCCGGATCGCCGCGCGCAGAGCATCGAGATCGATACGACCGAGTCCGTCGACGTCGAGCACCGTGACTTCCCAGCCTTCGTGCTCAAGGAATTTCATCGGATCGAGCACGGCCTTGTGCTCGGTGCCGCAAGTGATCAAATGCTTGCCCTTGTCGCGGTACATGCGCGCCGCGCCCAGGATCGCGAGGTTGTTCGATTCCGTGGCTCCCGAAGTGAACACGATCTCGCGTCCGCTCGCGCCGATCGCCGCGCCGATGGACTCGCGCGCCTGATCAGTCGCGCGTTCGGCGTCCCAGCCGTAGGAGTGGCTGCGCGAAGCGGCGTTTCCGAAGGTCTCCCGGAAGAAGGGGAGCATGGCCTCGAGCACGCGCGGATCCACCGGGCAGGTGGCTTGGTGATCGAAGTAGACGCGGCGGGACTCGTTCATGCTCAGACCGGCATGCGTTGGGGTGGGGGAGTTGGGGCGGCGGCCGGCGCGCTTTCGAGCAGGTCCGAAAGTGTGGATTGGTCCAGCACCTGTTTGATGCGGCCGGCCACGAAACGCATGCCGTGTTGAATCGCGCAGCCGCTTTCGTGCTCGCAGCTCCCGCCGTCGGCGCAGTCGGCGACGTGGATCGGACCCTCCAACACTTCGACCACGCGTCCGAGCGGCAGTAGTTCGGGCTCGGCGAGCAGACGATAGCCACCGTTCGGTCCCCGCGCGCCCTCGACGAGGCCGCCGCGCGCGAGGTCCTTAAGCACCTCGGCGAGCAGACGCTTCGGGATCGCGAGGTTGTTGCCGATCTCGCGCACGCTGATGTGCGACTCACTGCGCCCGGCCAAAAAGGCCATGGCCATGAGTCCGTACTCGGCGCGGCGGGTGAGTCGCAGCATCTGCCCTAATTTAGCACTAATCTCATGCTCTTCAAGGCATCCTCGGCTGCTTCCTTCCGCAAGTGGAGCCCGAGCTAGCGAAAGTTTCCAGGAAACTTAATCGCGCTTGCGGCCTTCGCGGTCCGGGGCGAGCGTGCGCAAGATCTGGACGAAGGCTGGAGGCAGGGGCGCCGGTTTGCCACCCGTGCGACTCACGCATGCCAACTCGACCTCACCTTCGGCGCAGAGCCGCTGCTGCTCGGAACTCCACACCTCGAAGCCGTAGCGGATCGTCGCACGGCTCCATGCGATCACTGCGGTCAAGACGCGCGCCTCGTCGTCGAATTCGAGGGGCGCGAGGTAGCGACAGCTCGCCCTCGTGACCGGGAGCATCAAGCCGTCGCGATCTTCCATGTCGCGGTAGCGCCAACCCTGGCTGCGCGCCCACTCGGTGCGCCCGAGTTCGAACAATTCGAGATAACGCGCGTAGTAGAGCACCCCCATGCGATCCACATCGCGATAGAGCACGCGGTACGGGGTCTCGACGACCGGCGCAGGCAAGGGAGGCGCGCTCAACGGCGCGAGGATAGCCTCACTCCGGATCCGATGAGCGCCGACCTCTCTCTGACGCGTTCCCGGGTTGGCTCGGCTGTGCTGTTTTCGGTGTTTCTGCCTGGGGCTGGCCACTGGCTGGCTGGCAGGCGAAGGTCTGCGCTGTTCGTGTTCGCACTTTGCCAGGTTTTATTGTTCGGCGGCTTCTGGCTCGCGGGCGCCACTCAGAAGGATTACGGCACTTCCTTCAGCATCGGGGGCACCTCGCTGTTTTTCTTGGTCGCACCGGAACTCGGCAACTTCCTCGGGACGCAGGCTGCGGCGCTGATGTTTCGCAGCGTGGAGCTCGGCGGGATCGTTCCGGAGTTGCTGCCCTTGCGCCATCTCGGCCACGTCTTGTCCGGCGCTTCGGGCGTGCTCGCGGTGTTCTTCGCTGCTCACGCCGCGGGTTGCGTGCTCTCCGACGCTCGCAGCCGTCCCTTCTCCGCGCGCGCGAATCCTGGGAACGCCGCGCTCGCAACCCTGCTGCTGCCCGGGCTCGGGCACTGGATGCAAGGGCGCCGCTTCAAGGCGCTGCTGTTCGGCGGCGCCATCGGATCCCTCTTCCTGGTCGGCATGGCGCTCGGCGACTTCGCCGATTTCAACCGACAGCGCCATCCGTACTACTGGATCGGGCAGATGCTGCTCGGCGCGCCGGGCTGGCTCGCAGGCTTGATTTCGCCCCATTTGCGCTTCGAGCGCGTGCTCGGCTATCAGGACGCGGGTTTGTTGTTCACCACTTCAGCCGGCTTCTTCAACGTGATCGCAGCGCTTGACGCTTTCCACCGCGCGGAAGCGGATGGAGTGACCGCAGACAACAAGGCTTTGGAGGCGACTGCATGACTTCGCCCTGGGTGATGGCTCTGCTGTTGATCTTCTTCGGCCTCTGCCTGGGCGCGGTGTTGAGC
>JAQBVK010000163.1 GCA_027623585.1 Planctomycetota bacterium | reverse complement strand
CCCCGATGTTTCGTTCCTACTGTGAGAAATCCGGGCTAGCGCTTGCGCCGCTTCCTGGTCGCCACGAGCTGCGCGGCGAGCATCGCGAGTTCCCCTTCGACCACGGCGATTTGATCGGCTAGACGAGCGCGACGCGGCTGCCGACGCGCAGCCGCAGCATGCGTGCAGCACTCGCCTGGTTCGCGGCGATCTCCACCAGCCCGATGCAGTTCGGGGTCCAGAACGGCTGGCCGCGGCGCGCCGGTAGAATACACAATCCGGGGTCGGTCATGGTTCTTTCTCAAGTCGATCACAGGCAAGACGGATTCTGCGGCAGGCTTCGAGGAGCTTCTCGGTCGCGACCGCGTACGAAATGCGGAAATGCGGCGACAGGCCGAACGCGGCGCCCGGCACGGTCGCCACGCCTACGCTCTCGACCAGGTAATCCACCACGTCGCCGTCGCTTTGCAGAGCGCGGCCTGTGGGCGTGCGCCGCCCGATCAGTCCTGCGCAAGACGGATACAGGTAGAACGCGCCGTCGGGAACGTGGCAGGCGAGCCCCGGCGTGTCGTTCAGCACAGGCACGGCGAGGTCGCGGCGCTCCTTGAAGCGCCCGGCAAGCTCGGTGACGAGCGCCTGCGGACCGTTCAGCGCCTCGACCGCGGCTGCCTGGCACATCGACGGCGGGCTGGTGATGCTCTGCGACTGGATGGTCGCCATGGCGCGGATCAGCTCGCGCGGCCCGGCGCCGTAGCCGATGCGCCATCCGGTCATGCAATAGGCCTTGGATACGCCGTTCAGCGTGAGCGTGCGGTCCATGAGCGCAGGCTCGGCCTTCGCCAGCGTGGCAAAGCGCTGAGCGCCGTACATGAGATGCTCGTAGATGTCGTCGGCCATCACCCAGACCTGCGGGTGCCGCAGGAGCACCTGGGCAAGCGCGCGCAGCTCCGCCGTCGAGTACGACGCCCCGCTGGGGTTGGCGGGTGAATTCAGCATCAGCCAGCGCGTGCGCGGCGTAATCGCCGCCTCGAGCTGTGCGGGCTGAAGCTTGAAGCCGGAGGCCTGCGAGCAAGGCACGCTGACCGGCGCGCCGCCGGCGAGCGCCGCCATGTCCGGATAGGACACCCAGTAGGGCGCCGGGATGATCACCTCGTCGCCGGGGTCGATCGTCGCCATCAGCGCGTTGTAGATCACCTGCTTCACGCCGACCCCGACGATCACCTGATCCGGCGCATAGCGCAGGGCGTTCTCGCGCTCGAACTTGGCGCATATCGCCTGGCGCAGCGCGGCCGTGCCTTCCACCGCGGTGTACTTGGTCATGCCCTGCGCGAGCGCGCGGATCGCGGCGTCCTTGATGTGCTGCGGCGTGTCGAAGTCGGGCTCGCCGGTGGTCAGACAAATGATGTCCTGGCCCTGCGCGGCAAGCGCCGCGGCGCGCGCCGCCGCCGCAACCGACGGCGAAGGCTTGACCCGCGCGAGCCGGCTCGCGAGCTTCATCCGGCAAGCATGGCCAAGTGCGAAAGCCGCGGACTGATCGCGCGCACGCAGGTGATCTCCATCCGCGCGCGGCCGCCGCGGATGTGGCCTACCAGCGCTTGGGCGAAATCGAAGATGCGCTGCGCGATGCCGAAGGTGTTCATCAGCGAGCTGGCGAGGATGAAGAACGCGACCGCGGTGTACCGGTTGCTTTGCAGCGAGCCCGCCATGCGGCCGAAAATGATCGAGAGCCTAGCTGTGTGGGCGAACGGGAGGTAGACGAGCTAGGCCGCCGGCGAGTAGCAGGCCGACGAAATAGTTCACCGCGACGTGCGGCCCACTGCGGTACAGCCAGGCACCGCCAAGGAACACGGCACATCCCATCACCATTTCGGTCACCTCGATGACCCACGCAGGGAAGCTGTTGAACAGGTAGCGTGCCGCGATGGCGTAGCCGTTCAGTGCCAGCAGCAGCACCGTCGCCACGCACGCCGCGTTGATTTGGAATTGAGCGAACCGCTGATTGACGCGCCGGCACCATTTTGATATGCTCAACGCGTACTTGCTGAGAGTCAAGGCGCATCATCTTATGACTGTGTTCATCGGCGTCGACGTCGGCGGCACGTTTACCGATTTCTCGGTGAGCTTGCCCGGCGAACACCGCGAAATCGTGTATAAGGTCCCCTCGACGCCGGCCGACCCGGATCGCGCAATCGTCGCCGGTCTGCGCGAGCTCTTTGCCCAGCACGGCATCGCGGCCGGCTCGGTGGTGCGTCTGGCGCACGGCACCACGGTGGGAACCAACGCCCTGATCCAGCGGCGTGTCGGCAAGGTAGCGGTGGTGACTACCGAGGGGTTCCGTGACCTGTTGGAGATCCGCCGCCAGACGCGGCCTAAGGTCTACGACATCCATATGGATCATTCTGTGGTCTTGGTGCCGCGCGAATTGCGGATCGAGGTACGCGAGCGCATGCGCGCCGACGGCCAAGTTCATGTGCCGCTGCATGAAAAGAGCGTCGAGGCGGCTGCACGCAAGCTCGCCAAAGAAGCCGTGAACTGCGTCGCGGTGTGCTTCCTGCATGCGCACGCGTATCCGAAGCACGAGCAGCGCGCGGCGCGCATCCTGCGGCGCGTGCTCGGCAAGAACGTGGCGGTGATCACCTCGTCGTCGGTGTATCCGGAGTTCCGCGAGTACGAGCGCTTCTCCACCACGGTCCTCAACGGCGCGCTGCTCACGGTGATGGACGCCTACCTCGCGCGCTTTTCCCGCGCGGTGGGCGCGCTCGGCGTGAAGGCGGCGCCGACCATCAGCCAGAGCGCGGGCGGGCTGATGTCGATCGGCATGGCGCGCCGCTCTCCAATTCGCTCGGCCCTGTCGGGCCCGGCGGCGGGCGCTCTCGGCGCTTCCTATCGTGCGCGAACTGCGGGCTTCGCCGATGTGATCACGCTCGACGTGGGCGGCACGAGCGCCGATGTGGCCCTGCTCACGCGCGGCGAACCCGATCTCGTCCATAGCCGGACGCTCGCGGGATTTCCGCTGCGCCTGCCGGCCCTGGACGTGAACTCGGTTGGCGCCGGCGGCGGTTCCATCGCTTGGATCGACCGCGACGGCCTGCTCAAGATCGGCCCGCATAGCGCGGGCGCGGTGCCGGGGCCGGCGTGCTATGACCTCGGCGGCACAGAAGCGACCGTGACCGACGCCAACGTGCTGCTCGGTCGCCTGAACAGCGAAGCCCTGCTCGACGGCCGGATGAAGATCCGCGCCGATCTCGCGGCGGCCGCGGTCGATCGACTGGCGAAAAGGATACGCCTCGACCGATTGGAAACCGCATTCGGCATGGTGCGGCTCGTGGCGGCCATCATGGTAAAGGCGATCCGCACCATTTCGATCGAGCGCGGTCATGATCCGGGCCGCTTCGCGCTGTTCGCGTTCGGCGGCGCGGGTCCGCTGCACGGCAGCGAGGTGGCGCGCGAGCTCGGCATCTCCCGCGTGATCATTCCTCCGAACCCCGGAATCCTGTGTGCCGAAGGCCTGCTCAATTCGGATCTTGTAGCGGATTTCGTGCAGACAGCGCTCGCGCTTTTCAGCGCGACATCGCTTGCCCGCATCAACCGCGTCGGCAACGCGCTAACGGCGCGGGCAAGGCAATGGTTCCAGCGCGAGCAGGTCGCGCCAGCCGACCGGCGCGCGGACTGGTCGACCGACTTGCGCTACGCCGGGCAGAATTTCGAGCTGTCGATCCCCTGCCCGGCAGCGCCACTTGCAGCCAGAGACCTCGATGAGATCGCTGGCCGCTTTCACACCGCACACGAACAGGCTTATGGTTTCAAGCAGGTGGGCGAGCCGATCGAGTTCGTCAGCCTGCGCGTGAAGCTGCTCGGCGTTCTGGAGAAACCCGAACTCGCGAAGCTCGCGCCGCGCGCTCCCGGCAAGCCGATCCACACCCGTCGTGTTGCCATTGCCAAGGATGCGTGGCGCGATGCGCCGGTGTACCGGCGGCTGGATCTTGCACCGGGACAGCAGTTCGAGGGCCCGGCGATCATAGAGCAGATGGATTGCACCACGCCGCTATTTCCCGGCGACCGCATGCGCGTGGACGACTGGGGCAATCTCGTAGTCGATCTCGCGAAAGGAGCCTGAGCGTGACCTCTCGCCATCGATCTCGCGCCGGGAATCCGACCCCGACCTTGAGCCCGATCGACGTCGAGCTGCTGCGCAACGGTCTTGCCAGTATCTGCGACGAGATGTACACCGCAATCATGAAGAGCGCGTACTCCACCAACATCAAGGAGCGCCACGACCACAGTGCGGCGATCTTCGATGCGCGCGGCCGCGTTGTGGTGCAGGGCGAAAGCCTGCCGCTACACCTCGCGTCGATGCTCGGACTGGTCGAGGTGGTGCTCGAGCGCTACGGCCGCGAAGGCATTCGCGCGGGAGACATGTTCATCTCGAACGATCCTTTTGTCGGCCGCGGTTCGCATCTGCCAGACGTGTCGATCTTGGCGCCAGTGTTCCGCGACGGCAGGCTCGCTCTCTTCGTGAGCAACATCGCGCACCACTCGGACATCGGCGGCATGGCGCCCGGGAGCATGGCGGGTGGCATGACGGAGATCTACCAGGAGGGGCTGCGCATCCCGCCGGTGAGAATCGTAGCAGGCGGCGAGATCGTCGACGACGTGATGCAGATGATCCTGCTCAACGTGCGCGTGCCGCATGAGCGGCGTGGCGACTATAACGCGCAGATCGCAGGTAACCGTCTCGGCCTGCGCCGGCTCGAGGAGCTTTTCCAACGCTGGAGCGCCGAGCAGATCGAGAGCGGCACCCAGGCGATCATCGACTCGGTCGCGCGCCGGATGAGGACCGGAATCCGCGACCTGTCCGACGGCACTTACCGCTTCGCCGACGTGCTGGACGACGACGGCATGGGTATCACGGACATTCCGATCAAGGTGACGATCAGAATCAAGGGCGACGAGATATGGTTCGATTTCGCCGGCAGCGCGCCGCAAGTGCGCGGCAACATGAACAACAGCTTCGCCGGCTTGCAGGCCTCGGCGCTGTACGCGCTCAAGGTGCTGATCGACCCGGACGGCCCGACCAATCACGGCATGCTCGATCCGGTGCACATCACCGCGCCCGAAGCGAGCGTAGTCAACGCCTCGTTCCCGGCGGCTACCGCGGCACGCGCCCAGACCTGCCAGCGTGTCGTCGACGTGATCTTGGGAGCGCTCGCCAGGGCGGTTCCGGACCGGGTCATTGCCGCAAGCAACGGCGCGAACGGCGTCGCCACGTTCTCGGGCCACGGCCCTGGCGGAAAATACTACCTGTACATGGAGACCATCGGCGGCGGCGCAGGTGCGCGCACCTACAAAGATGGCACTGATGGCGTTCAAGTGCACATCACCAACACCTCCAACCTTCCCATCGAGGCGCTGGAGAGCGAATATCCGCTGATGATCGAGCGCTACGAGCTGATCGGGGATTCGGGCGGCGCCGGCAAATGGCGCGGCGGCATGGGTCTGCGCCGCGTCTACCGCGGCCTCGACCACACCCTCACCTTCAGCGGCCAGGGCGAGCGGGCCGTGCACCCGCCCTGGGGCCTGTTAGGAGGCAAGTCGGGAGGGCGTTCGAAGATCGAGGTGCTCCACGACAACGGTAAGCGCCAGCCGCTCGCCATCAAGCCCTCGTCGCTGGAAGTGCCGCCAACAGCGGTGGTGTCGATCGAGACGCCCGGGGCCGGCGGCTATGGCAACCCGCGGCAGCGCTCGAAGGAAAAGCTCGAAGAGGACTACCGCAGCGGGAAGTTTTCCGCAGGTTTCATGAAGAAGCATTACGCATTCGTCCCGAAGAAATCAAAACGGAAACCATAAATGCACTCCTATGACGCAGTAGTCATCGGCGCCGGGATTACCGGCGCCAGCAGCGCTTACCACCTGAAGAAAC
>JAQBVK010000162.1 GCA_027623585.1 Planctomycetota bacterium | reverse complement strand
CCCGGCTCCTTGATCTCGTCCGCGATGCCTCGCGCTGGAACGAAAGCACTTATTCAGCGCTGCCCTAGGGGCTATGCTCGCTGCGCCGGCCGATCCAGATGACCGAAGTTCTCCTTACCCTCCTCGGGCTAGCCGCCGGCCTCGCGGTCGGCTGGCTGCTCTCCCAGCGCCGTACCGTCCCACTTACGGAGCGCCTGCACGAGGCCGAGCGCTCCTACGCCGACGCGCGCGCGCGCGCGGAGGAGAAGGACAAGGCGATCGAGCTGCAGCGACAGACTGCAGAGCAGCTGAAGAAGGAGCTCGCGACTTCCTTCCAGGCCTTGGCCGGGCAAGCTTTGCAAAGCAACTCGGAGCAACTGCTGCTGGTCGCGGGGCAAAAGTTCGCCCCCTTCGACGAACAACTCAAACAGCTGAAGCGGGCCACGGAGGATCTCGAAGGCAAGCGTGAGCGCGCCTACGGGACACTGCAGGAGCAACTGCTCTCGCTGCGCACCAGCACCAGCGAGTTGAAGAGCCAGAGCGAAAAGCTCGCCACGGCTCTGCGCGGTTCTTCGCAGGCGCGCGGACGCTGGGGCGAGGCCACGCTCCGCCGCCTCGTCGAGTTGGCCGGCATGGAACAGCATTGCGACTTCGACGAACAAACCGCCACGCTCAGCGGCGCGCGTCCGGACCTCGTCGTGCGCCTACCCGGCAAGGGCGCGATTCCGATCGATGCCAAAGTGCCGTTGGCGGCTTATCTCGACGCGGAGAACGCGCCGGATGAAGAGAGCCGGCGCAGCCTGCTTCTGCAGCACGCGGTGGCGCTCAAGACGCACGTGCGCGAACTCGCGCGGCGCGATTACGCGCGCGAGATCGGCGGGCAGGTGGACTTCACCGTGCTGTTCGTGCCAGGCGAACCTTTCGTGGCGGCGGGCTTTCGCGCCGATCCTGAATTGTTCGATTGGGCGCTCTCGCAGCGCGTGCTGATCGCGAGCCCGGTGAGCTTGCTCGCGCTCTTGCGCACCGTGCGCATGAATTGGGATCACATCGCCGTCGAGCAAAACGCGCGCGAGATCCGCGACGTCGCGCTCAAGTTGGTGGAAGCCGCGCGCGTCTTCTATGAGCATTTCGAGCGGGTAGGCGCCGGGCTCGGCCGCTCGGTCGAGGCCTACAACAAGGCGGCGCGGTCCTACGAGACGCGGCTCTTGCCGCGCGCCCGGGGCCTGGCCGAATTGGGCCTCAGCGAGGCCGCCAAACTGCCGGAACTCACGCCTCTGGTCGAGCCGCCGCGCGAACGGGAAGCCGATCTCGGCGAATCCAAGGCTTGATCCGCGATCAGGCGGCGCGCTTCGCGCCCCATTTCGGCGGTTTCTTCCACCAAGTCTGGAGACGCTGAAGGAATCCATCGCCGAAGGCCTGGGTGAGCAAGGCTGCGACTGCTTCCGGCGGCAGCGCCGGACGCCCGCCCTGCGGATTGCTCTCCTGGTAAACGGTACGCAGCAATCCCGTGAACTTCGCGAAGTTCTCCGGCTCCGCGTCGAGCCCATAGGTTGCGAACGCGAAGGCCAACAGTGCGCGTTGCTCTTCGAAGGGGCGCGCCGGGTAACTGAAGAGGGCGCTCAAGTCAGCCAATTCCGCGACGATGCTCTGCGTCTGCTTGCCGCGCCAATCACCGTGCGACTTCGCGAACACGAAACCGTCGCGATACCAGTAGGCCCAGACTTCACCCCAGGCGCCGTCTTCGCCTGCGCAGGCGAGACCTTCCGTCAGCCACAGCGGTAGCGCACCGAAGCGGCGCCACATCTCGAGGTGGACGAAGGAGTGCGCGACCGAGTGATCCGGCTTGGCTTCCTTCTGCACCGCGGGATCGTGGTAGTACACCGTGATCGGCGGCGAGTAGAGAGTGAAGCCCGTGGTGTTCTTGGAGGACTCCATGAACTCGCGCTGCGCCGGCGCCGCCTCGCTGATCGCGTCGCACAGCGCGTGGTAGCGCTCGCCGTCCTTGAGCATCACGCCTTGGAGGCGCGCGGCGGCGAGATCTTCAGGCGCGCCGAAGGGTCGGTCGAGGCGCCCGAGCAGACCGGCGGTGCGCTTGGCGGCGTCGCGCGCATCGCCGGCGGAAAAGTCCGACCACAGCACCAGACGACCGCCGAGTGAATCCTGTTGCTTCAACTTGGATTCACTCGCGCACCACGCTGCGAACGCGGTGCGGATGGCCTCAGCCTCGGCGGCCACCTGTTGGTCGACGGTGGGTTGCGGCGAAGAGGCCGGAACGGGAGTGCCCTCCTGGCCCGGAAGGGCGAAGAGGGCGAGTGAAATGCAGAACGGAGAAACCATCAGTGGGAAATCGGGAGACTGTGAAAGACCGCCCGTTTATCCCGGTTCGGTCAGCGCGGTTGCAGTAAATCTTCCAATCGACGCTCCAGGGCTGCGTTCTGAAGCCGAACTTCCTGGAGGAGCTCTTCTGCCTTTACGGAGCGTTCTGAGAGGCTCTCCAGCTCGCATTCGGTGAGGCGCAGGCGGCGCGCCTCCTCGATCAGGAGGGCGAGTTCGTCCTCCGGCCAGAGCCGCTGGGCGAGTTGGGCGGTGCGGTCCACGAGATCGCGGAACTCCACCACCATCGGATCACCCTTCAACTCACGCGCGAGCGCTTGGGCGCGCACCTGCAGGTCTTCGTAGGAATCGCCGCGCGCGTGCACGCTGCGCCGCATGAATTCGGCGAACTGCGCCACAGTGCCGGCGAGCCGGAAGCGCGGCGAGGACAGATCCCAGCGCGAGCGAGCGTCGCCGATGCCGAAATGACGCTCGACTTCAACGAACTCCTTGGCGCCGTCGGGCTTCCAGCGCAGCCGGATCGTGGCGACGGTGTCCGGACCGTCGATCAAATCCTGCAAGCGCAGCTCGTAGAGCGCCACCATTTCGTGGCCGGCGCCGATCTCGCCCGCGTCCACGGAATCGTTGCGGAAGTCTTCATGCTTCATGACGCGGTTCTCGTAGCCGAGTTGACGCCACTCGCGCACGGTGCCGGAGGAGAACTCCACCTGCACGCGCGCCTCGCGCGCCACCACTTGCATGGTGCCCGTGAAGCGCTCGACGAAAACGCGCTTGGCCTCGTCCATCGAGTCCACGTAGTGGCAAGAGCCGTCGCCGTTGTCGGCCAGCCGCTCGAGAAACACGTCGTTGTGGTTGCCCATGCCGACGCCGATCGTGGTGAGATCCACCGCGTTTTCGGAGCTCTTGCGCACCTTCTCGAGAATCTTGGCTTGATCGGTTTCGCCGGTGTTGGCGACGCCGTCGGAGGCCAGCACGACGCGGTTCACCGCATCTTTACGGAAGGCGCGCTCGGCCATCGCGTAGCCCAGGAACAAACCCTCCGCGGCGTTGGTGCTGCCGCCGGTCGAGAGCCCGCGCAGCGCTTCGCGGATCTTCCAGCGTTCCGAGCCCGGGGTCGGCGCGAGCACTTCGTGTCCGGTGGAATCGAAAGTGACCAGACCGATGGTGTCGTCGTCGCGGATTTGGTCGACCAGCAGCTCCAGAGAATTCTTCACCAATTCCATGCGGTTCTGCTGGGCCATCGAGCCGGACTTGTCGACCACGAACACCAGGTTCAGCGGTTTGCGTTGGGCCCGCGTCACTTCGCGGGCTTTGAGGCCGACGCGCAACAGCAGGTGGCCGTCCGGCGCGAAGGGCGTCGGCGCGGCTTCGAGATGGATCGCGAAGGTGTCTTCGGGATCTTCGATGAAACCGGGTGCCGGCAGTTCGTGCTTGAAGGCGTTCACGCATTCCTCGGTGCGCACCGCAGCCTTGGGCGGCAGGTGGCCTTGCACTAGGTAGTTGCGCAGCAGCGCCCAAGAAGCGGTGTCCACGTCGGTGGCGAAGGTCGACAGCGGATCCTCGGCCGTGCGCACCACGGCGTTGTCGCCGTAGTAGCGATAGAACATGTCGCGCGGCGACTCGTTGCCGTGGCGGCGCAGATGGACGATCACTTCGTCGCCGTGGTAGCGGCGACCGTAGCCATCGTCGAAGCCGAAGCCGAGCGAGGCATCGGCATCCTCCACCTCCAAGTCGAAGTCCTCGCCGGAGTAGCCGAGACTGGCGTTGCGGCCCCTCTCCAAAGCCTCCGGCAGCTTCTTCGCGCGATCGAACTCGGAACCGGACTCCGCCCGCGCGCGTGCCTCCTCCATCGGGGCTGGGGATAGCGAGTCAGAGGGCCCCCGGTAGGTGCCGCCGAGCATGATCGGTTCGCCGGGCGCTGGTTCCGAGGTCAGAGCCTCTCGGTCGCGGCGAGCGAGTTCCGGCTGGATCGAGGAGCCTTCTGCGGTGTAGCCCAGTGGGGACAGTGAACTCGTCTCGGGATTGGACTGGGAAGCGTTCTTCCAGATCACGACGATGCCGGCCACGATCACCAAGGCGGCGGCGGCGCGCATCCAGGTCGGGAAGGCGAGCACACGGCCGCGCGGCGCGGGCTGCGCGCTGGCTTCGCTGAGGAGCGCGGCGCGGCGTTCCGGCGCGAGTCCTTCGCTGACCGCCGGGGCGTCCGCCTTCAACAGCGCGAAGGTGCGGCGCAACTCGGCGAGTTGCTCGCGCAACTGCGCGTCCGTCGCGAGCTCGGCTTCGAGCGCGCGCATTTCCTCGGCGTTCAGTGCGCCGAAGAGGTAATCGGTCAGCCGGGTTTCGGGGCCGCGGGGGGTGTCTTGGTCGTGCTCAGTCATGTTTCCTTCCTCCTAGAGCGCTTGAACCGCGCGAAGACGTTGCGTGAGATGCTGCATGGCTTCGTGCACAATCCAGCCGACGGTGCCGGGTTTCACCCCGAGCACTTCGCCGATCTGGGCGTAGGACAAACCGTCATGCACTTTCAGCCAGAGCGCTTCGCGCTCGCGCGCAGGCAGGAGATCCCATTCCTGACGCACCAACGCCTTCACCTCGGTGTCGGCACTCAGTTCGTCGGGGGTGGACGACTCGGGCGCCTCGATGCGCTCGCGTCGAACCTGCTCGCGTGTTTCCGTCTTCATCAGGTCGTAGGCCAGGTTGCGGCAGACTCGGAAAAGCCAGGGTCCGGCGCTGCCCGCGCTGCCGATTGCGGGCGGCTTCCGAAGCAAGCGCAGGAAGGTCTCCTGGACGACGTCCTCGGCGCGCGCCCGGTCCCGAAGGAGCCCGGTCGCGAATCGCAGAAGCCGCCCTTGATGCCTTTCGACCAGCCGGTCGAAGGCCTCCGTGGAACCCGCAAGATGGTCCGCCAGCAGCTCGCCGTCGGCGGTCTCTTCGGAGTCCAAGGAGGGAGAATTCCCGTCGCTCACAGGGGAAGAACGCCGCGCACGGCCCGGGCTTGGGAGGAAATCAGGATTTTTTCACGCCGTGGGCAGAGAGCACCCGGTCGGCGTGGTCGATCACGGAGCGCACGTAGTCCCGTTTCTGCCGGTAGGTCCCGGGGAAGAAGGAGCGCTTGAAGCCGTAGATCAAGATGCGCCGCAGTTCCTGCGGGCCGAGCCCGAAGGCTTCGGAGGCGAGGCGCAATTCGTTCACCATGTTGGTGCGGGAGACCAGCCGGTTGTCGGTGCAGAGGCTCACGGAGAGGCGCGCCTTCAGCATCTTGCCGAGCGGATGGCGCGTAAGCGTCGTGATCGCGGGCAAGGTCTGCAGGTTGCTGGTCAGGCACACTTCCAGCGTGATGCGCCGCTCGGCGAGGTACTGCACCAAGCGCTCCACGTAGTGGCGGCGCGAGGCAGGATCCTTGAGTCCGACGCGCGGAGCCGCGAACAGCCAGGTGCCGTGGCCGACGCGATCGGCGCGGCAATCGGTGATCGCCTGGAAGATGGATTCGGGGCCGTAGTCCTCGCCAGCGTGCACAGTCTTGCCGAGAAAGGCCTCATGCGCGCGCGCGTAGGCCGCGGCGTGGGTCTTCGCCGGATAGCCCTTCTCCTGCCCCGCAAGATCCACGC
>JAQBVK010000161.1 GCA_027623585.1 Planctomycetota bacterium | reverse complement strand
GAAAGCGATCCTGAGTTCGCGCGCTCGATCCTGCTGCACTTCACCGCGCTGGGCGAGACCCAGCGCGCGAAGGATTTCGTCACGCGCCGCATGGAAGAAGATCCGAATCGCGCCTCCTCATGGGCGGCCGCTGGCGATCTTTTGCTCGCCGAAGGCGACCTGGACGGCGCAGTCGAGAGTTACCGTCGCGCCATCATGCTCGATCCGACGGTGACCACTCCGGCGAGCCTCGACGAACGCATCGGGCGCTCGAACCGCAATGAGGATCCCATGCAATCCGCCGCGCGCGCTGCCGAGGAAATCGGCAACTGGGCCGAGTCGGAGAACCTCTACCGGTTCTTGGTCAGCAAGGATCAGACCAGCCACTCTGCGCGCCTCGGCCTCGCGCGCTGTCTCTTCCAGCAAGAGCGTTGGAACGAAGCCGGCGTACAACTTGCGATGGTTCCCTACGGCGTGCGCGGTTGGCGCGGCCACCTTCTGCAGGCTCACCTCGACATCCGCGAAGAACGCTGGGCTACCGCCAAGGGCGCCCTGCTGCTCGCACTGCAGGAACGCCCCGGCCAGAAGGCCGCTGAGTTGCTGCTGAAACACGTCGAGTTGCGGCTGGAGGTCCAGCCCCCGGCCAACGACTGATCGCCCGTCCATGGTAACGACGCAGTCTTCCGAGTTCTCCCTTCCCACCGTCCTCAACTCCGGCCGCGAGGAAGACCTCGCGGCCTTGTGGGGTCGCGTGCGCTTCGCCGAGGTGACGGAAGTGGACGGTTCGCTGGTAGCGAGCCTGGACTCCGGCGGACTCGCCATGCTGCTCTCGGGATTGGAGCTTCTACGCGAGCAAGGTCTCGCGTTGCGCATCCTCTCCCCGTCGCCAGCGCTGCGCGCGGCGCGACGCGCGTTTCGGCTCGGCGAGCGCCTGCCGTTCGACAATGAGCACAAGGATGACGAAATCCCCCCAGTCGAGCTCGGCCTGCGCTTGGGAGAACTCTTGGTGGCGCTCGGGCACATCACCGACGACCAGCTCGAATCGACGCTGAGCCTTCACCGCGAGCGGCCGGACAGCATGATCGGGCAGATGCTCCTCGAGCAGGAGTTGGTGGACGAAGAAACGCTCGCGCGCACGCTCTGCCTGCAGCACGGACTCCCCTTCGTGGATCCCGTGAACGAAGGCGTGCTCGACGTCTCGCTCAGGCTCGACATCCCGTTCGCGGATTTGCGCGTGCACGGGATCCTTCCGTTCCTGCGCCTGCGCGACACCGTCGCCGTGGCGCTCAAAGATCCCGCCGACGTCTATGCGACGGACTCGATCCGGCGCAATACCGGGCTCTCCGTGATCACGACGGTCGCGCCCCCCACTTCGATCAACGCCGGACTCGACGCGCTGCAACGCGCCTTGGCGGCGCGTGGCCTGGCGCCCGAGCAGAAGGCCGACGACGGCGTAGGCGCTGAAGAACGTCTCAATGAAGTGATCGTCAACGCGATCATCGCTGGAGCGTCGGACATCCACATCGAGCCGCGTGACGGCTCTTACACCGTGCGTTATCGCGTGGACGGTGCCTTACTCGACGCCTCCAAGGTCGGCAGCGAATCCGGATCTTCGCTGACCGCGCGCATCAAAGTGATCGCGGGCTGCGACATCTCCGAGAAGCGCTTACCGCAAGACGGCCGCATCCACTTCAAAGACCGCCATCGCGACGTGGACTTGCGCGTGAACACTCTGCCGACCGTGCACGGTGAAAAGACGGTGATGCGCATTCTGGACCGCACCGCGAAGGCGATCGAACTCTCCCGGCTCGGCCTCAAGGGCAACGGTCTCGCGTGGCTGATGCATGGCATCCGGCAACCGCACGGCCTGGTGCTGGTCACCGGTCCGACCGGATCGGGCAAGACCACTACCCTCTATTCGGTGCTGGACGAGATCGTCACGCCAGAAATCAACGTTTCGACAGTGGAGAACCCGGTCGAACGAACCGTAGATGGGGTGAATCAGACCCAGGTGAACCAGAAGGCGGGACTCACATTCGGGAGTTGCCTGAGGGCGCTTCTGCGTCAGGACCCCGACGTGATCATGATTGGCGAAATCCGTGACCGAGAAACCGCGACCATCGCGGTCGAGGCCGCACAGACTGGCCACTTGGTGCTCGCGACCTTGCACACCAACGACGCACCGGGAGCGGCGACGCGCTTGATCCAGATGGGCGTGGAGCCGTTCTTGGTTGCGTCCACCTTGCGTACCGTGATGGCGCAGCGCCTGGTGCGCAAACTCTGCGAATCCTGCAAGCGTCCAGTGACTTTGGCCGCCGAGGTCACCCGCCGTTTCGCCGACGAGGGACTCGCGCAATCGGGAACGACCTTCGCCGCCACCGGCTGTGCCGCGTGCCGCACCACGGGTTATGACGGGCGTCGCGCGGTTTTCGAGGTGATGCGCGTCGACTCAACGATTCAAGATTTGATCGCGGCCAACCCTTCCTCGGTCGAAGTGCGCGCCAAAGCGCTCGCATCCGGGATGGTGTCGCTGCTCCATGACGCCTTCGACCGCGTCAACATCGGAATGACCACCTTGGAAGAGGCGCTGCGCGCCGCAGGAACCAGTCACTAAGCCATGCTCGTCAAGCCCGCCAAGCAGAAGTCCGATGCCGCCCTCATTGGAGGGTCGATCAAGGCCGTCGTCAAGGAAGCGAAGTCCGAAGGTCCGGCGCTGGTGGATGAGCGTCTCAAGTTGCGGCCCAAAGAGTCGCTGAACTTGCTAATCCAGTTGCGCGCGATGCTCGCCGCCGGCGTTCCCATGATGGCCGCGCTGCGCTGCCTGATCGAGCACGCCACCACCGCGCCTTCCGAGCGCGTGTTGGTGCGCATTTCTGAAATCGTCGAGAGCGGCCACCAACTCTCGTACGCCGTGGATTGCCTCCCGCGCTGCTTCGAGAAGTACGTCGTGCACCTGCTGTCAGCCGGCGAACAGGCCGGCAACCTCGACGAAGCCTTGGATCGCTCGATCGAGTTGCTCGACAACCAGATCAAGCTCGGCGGCAAGATCAAGGGCGCGCTGGCGTATCCGGGATTCCTGCTCGCGATGACCGGGATCATGACCACCGGCATCTTGATGTTCCTGGTCCCGAAATTCGAGAACCTGCTCATGAAGAAGCCGCACTTGCTGCCGTGGAGCACCAAACTGGTGCTCGGCGCAAGTCACGTGCTGCGGAAGAGTCCGGAACTGGTCGGATTCGGCGCGGTGGCGTTCATCGTCGCCATGGTGTTCTTGGTCAAGTCGAAGAAGTCGCGCGGATTCCTGTTCGACGCGGTCAGTCACACTCCGGTGATCGGAACCTTCATCTACAAGGCCTATCTCTCGCGCTCGGTCAGCACGCTCGCGTTGACGCTGGAGTCCGGCGTCCCGATCCTGACCGGCCTCGAGCACGCGCGCCAGGTCGCGCAACTCCCCCGCCTGCAGCGCGTGTGGGAATCCGCCGGCGAGGTGGTCCGCGACGGACGACCGCTCTACACCGCCTTCCAAGGCCAGGATCTGCCGCCGGCGATGATCCAAATGGTGGTGGCCGGTGAAAGTTCCGGCACCCTCGACGAGAGTCTGCGCCGTACCGCGGGATTCCTCGAACGAGAAACGCAGGCGGCCCTGAACACCTTCACCTCGCTGCTCGGCCCGGCCACGGTCGTATTCGCCGGCGCGGTGGTCGGCTTCATCGTGGTTGCGCTGATGACCCCGATCCTGACCATGGCCAAGTTCGTCGCCTGAGGAAGCACTATGAAGAAAATTCGCTCTCACCGTTCCGCCGGCTTCACGCTGATCGAAGTCATCGTCGCCACCGCGCTGATCGCGCTGGTTGCAACTTCCGCGATCCTCTCCCTGCAAGTGGGATTGAGCACCATCACCGGCACCGAGGCTGCGGCCGACGCGGCCGCCGCGATCCGCGAGTTCCGGGAATTCACGATCGGCGAGACGATTGAGCAGACCGATGCCTGCGACGGGCAGGATTTCGCGGCGGTGCTCGCCACTGGTGAACCGATGACCGGCGCGGAAAACCTTGTGCTGCACGTGGAAGTCACGCCGGTCAGCGATCTCGACCCCGAGACTCCAGTGGCGGCAGGCGCATCGCGCACGCGCTTGGTCGAACTCTCCGCGGTGGTGGACGGCCGTCCGACCATGGAGGCGAATTGGATCGTCGCCGAGCACTAAACGGTGGCTTCACGCTGCTCGAGATCACGATCGTGCTCGTGATCGCGACGCTGCTGTTCGCGATGGCGACCCCGCGCACCAGCGATCGCGACTTGTGCGGCGCCGCCGCCCGATCGGTGGTCGGGGACGGCGCCCGCGCTCGCTCTTACGCGGCCCGCACCTGGGAGCCGATCACTCTCGACCTCGACGTCGCCAACGGCGCGTGGCGGGTCACGCGCCAGAACGGCACTTGGCTCGACTTGCCGGGCGTGAACGCAAACGGCTGGCGCCAGCTCGATCCCGGCCTCAAGTTCGAGGCGATCCAAGGCTACTCGACCGACTCCGTATTCCTTCCCAACGGCCGCACCTCCGGCGAATCACGCGTCCTCATCCGCTCCGGCGAAGAGGCATGGCTGCTCAAGGTCGAGTCGCTGACCGGACGCATCACCGCCGATCCGGAACTCTGATTTGATGCAGCGCATTCTCTCCGCACCCCCCCGCCGCCAAGGCTTCAGCTTGGTGGAAGTCCTGCTCGCCGTCACCATTTCGATGGTGCTGCTCTATGCCGCCATTTTCTCCGCTTCCGAGGCGATGGCCGTGGTCAGCGAGGGAGACACCCAAATGCACACCCACGTGCAAGCGCGCCGCGCGATGGATCGAATCCTCAAGGACGTGCGCTACGCATCCCAGGTCGAGGTCGGCGGAGACAGTGAAACGGGTTGGAGTCTCGACGTTCTGACCACCGGCTCGCTCTCTGCGGGTTGGATCACTTATGCATGGGACGCCAACAACGGCAGATTGTCGGTGAGCAACGGCGTCGGCACGGAATGGATGCTCGAAGGGGTCCGGCAATATGACCTCGCCATGGAGACCATCGACGTCAACGGCGCCCCGGTGGTGTCCGGCGTGATCTTGAAATGGGTGGTGGCCGAGGACAGCGGCAGCCTGGCGGGCGAGTCCAGCATGAACCAAGAGCGCGAGACCGAACTCTCCGGATCGGCGCGCCTGCGGATTCTCGACCTCTGAGGATCAGACTTTGCAACGCCGCGATGCGGCCGCAAAGAAGGCGGGTACGGGATTATCCGGGCCCGCCTCTATCTTTTGTCCCGCACGTTCTCTCCCACTTCTCGTCGCCGCAAGCAAGGCTCAGTCCTGCTCACGGTCATCATGCTGATGACCATTCTGTTCGCCGCTTCGATCTCGGTGACGTCTTGCTGGTGGATCGAGCCAACAAGTGCGACGACTGGATGTTCACCCCGGAAGGCGAGGGCTACTACGCCCAAGCCATGGGACGGAATGACTTGTTCAGCGCTGCCCTGGGATCTCGACGAGTTCCAGGAACCCGGTCCCGGCAAGATCCGACTCACCAACCCGCACAACATAGGCAACGAGATCTGGAATCTCAACGGCCTGACCTACGAAGAAACCGTGGTGATCACGCTGACGAACAACCAGACCGTTACGCTCACCAACTGTCACTTCCACGGCGGCTTGGTGGTGATCAGCCCCTTCGATGAAGACATTCGGCAAGGCAACTCCAAACTTGTCCACGTTAAGAAGGGCACGACGATCGGCGGCGGCAACCAAGGCGCCTACCCGCACCTCGGGTTGATCGCCACCGGCGACAGCCTCCCGCCTTGCTTCAGCTTCGGCTCGCCGGGCGGCCACACCGACGTGCTCGCCTTCTTCGAAGTGTTCGAATAGAAGCGAAGTGTCCGGCGTCCCACTCGGCGCCGGATCCTCGCGCGCGGCTCCGGGCTAGAATCCGCCCATGGCCAC
>JAQBVK010000160.1 GCA_027623585.1 Planctomycetota bacterium | reverse complement strand
CCGGGATCCGGCGTCCGCACCCCGTCGGGATCCGCATGCTCGCGCCGCAGCGGCGGAGGATCGTCCGGCTGCGGGTCGGTGTCGGCGGGCGGCGTGCGCCCGAACAGAAACCAAGCCAGCGCGGCGAGCGCCAGCGCCGCGGCGAGCAGCGAGAAACTCTTCATTCTTGGGGATCCGACGCCAAGCGCGGCGCGCCGCCGCGCAACGCTTGCCAGCCGGCGGCGCGCTCGGCGAAGAAGCGCGTCGCAGGACCCGTCGACCACGGATAGCCCGTAGCGGCGGCCAGGTTTTCGAGTTGCCGGCGCGCGGTTTGGTCGAGACCGCCATGCCGGCCCGAAGGTGGCAACCAGCCGGCAAGCTCCAGATCTGCTTCCAAGGAGCAGAGCCAGCGCTCCCCCCTCGCGTCGGGCTGAGTCGGCGCGACGGACGCCTTCAGAATCAGGGTCGCCGCACGCGGAAGCACGTTTTCAGCGAGCGCGCGCTCCGGGATGCGCTGGATGCCGGGGCACATTCCGGCTGCGGCGTCCAACGCCGCGCCGCCGCTCAGGATCTCGGGCCAGTACGGGAAACTGCGGCACTGCGCGGGGCGGGCCTCGTAGGCCCGGCACTGATTGCCATCCTCCAACAAGGTGCAGCATCCATCGGCGCGCTCGCGCAGCGACAGGCGTCCCTCGTCCACGAGCACTCGCCGCGCGGTGAAGGAGGCCTCGCTTTCGCCGCAGGCTTCCGCAAGCGCGGGAAGATCCTCCGCCTCGACCCAAACTCGCCCGTGACCCGCGCGGCAGCAGAGGCCGCAACGGTGGCATGCGAACACGAAGTCGGGCGCCGCAATCAACGCGCCAAGTGCGCCTCGAGATCCAGCGCGAGTGCGGCGGGCGTGGGATACCTCACTTCGCGGTCCTTGGCCATCATCTTCTCGAGGAAGTAGTGCAGCGCCGGCGAAACGCGTCCGCCTTTCAGCGCGGAGCCGTCGAGGCCGGCCAGCACTTGCTTGCGCAACATTTCTTCATCATTCGAGGCTTCAAAGGGCAGACGGCCGAACACCAGGTGGTAAAGCGTCGCGCCAAGCGAGTAGATGTCGGCGCGCGCGTCGAGATCGGAGTCACCGCGCGCTTGTTCCGGCGCGAGATAAGCCGGGGTGCCCAGCGTGGTGCCTGCGGCAGCCTTCACGTCCGCGCCGCGTCCGGCGAAACCGAGGTCGATCAACTTCACCTTGCCGTCGGCGGTGATCATCAAGTTGCCGGGCTTGAGGTCGCGGTGCACGACGCCGGCCTGCCGCAAGCCTTCCAGCGTGCGCGCGACCTGCAACACGATCGCCAAGGCTTCGCGCTCCGCATAGGCGCGACCGTCGGCGAGTTCTTCCTCGAGGGTGCGGCCGGCCACGCGTTCGAGTTCGAGGATGCAGAGGCCGAGAAAGCGGAAGGCGCGGAAACAGCGCACCACACCCGGCAACTCGAGGCTCTGCAGCACCTTCGATTCCTCGACGAAGCGTTGGGTGGCGATCGGATCCCGGGCTAGCGCAGGCAACTGGATCTTGAGGGCAACTCGCGCAAAATCCTTCTCCCGTTGCGCCGCCCAAACTTCAGCGGTCCCGCCCGCTCCGAGGCGCTCGCCGATGCGATAACCCGGAATTTCTGGCGTCTGCATGCCACGGGTGCGGCGCAGCCAAGACTGTTGCTTCGAGTCCCATCCGACCGCCGCTTGCAGGCCTTCGGCCAGCGTGGCGGCCTCCAGCACGGTCCGGGCCTGCTCGCGCCCAAGCCAGCCCCGGTGCACCAGCGCCGCCAGGAACTCCTGGTCCGCCTGCGGATGCGCGCTCGCGGAGCCCATCGGCGGCATCGTAGCGACCCCGGACTCAAGACCTGGACACGGAAGGCCGATGGGACGTTGGCTCAATGCCCCTCAGGATCAACACATGGCCGCCGGAAAAGGGATCGTCTTCAAATACTTCGACCTGATCGACGCTTTCATCCGTGTTCGCGTGGTCAGCCCGGAAGAGTCCGCGGCAGCGCTGCAAGCCTGCGACGGGCCGCCCAGCCGACGCGCGTACCGGCGCTTGGTCGTCCGCACCTGCGTGATCGGCATCGACGAAGAAGTGCTCCCGCGCATCCGCGCGATCTATCCGGAGGACACCGTCGCTGCGGAGGATCTGCTCTACCAGATCTGCGTCGACGTAAACCCCGCGCTGGAGATTCACTCCGTGGCTCTGCCTGCGGATGCCAGCAGCGCGGCAAGCGAGGAAGCGCGCACCGAAGCGCTCGCCGAGCGCGCGCGCGGGCTTCAGAACTCACTCCTTTCCGAGATCATCGGACAGGACGACGCGATCGAAGCCATCACGCGCTCCGTGCGCAAAGCCGCCGCCGGACTCTCCGATCCGGAGCGTCCGATCGGCACCTTCCTGCTGGTGGGCCGCACCGGCACCGGCAAGACTGAGCTCGCCAAGGCGCTCCAGCGCCATCTGTTCCCCGGCAATCCGCTGGTGCGCATCGACTGCAGTGAATTCGCGCTTCCGCACGAAACCGCGAAGTTGATCGGCGCGCCGCCGGGCTACGTCGGGCACAACGAGGGCGGTCAGCTCACCGAGGCGATGCTGAAGGACCCGTCCGCGATCGTGCTCTTCGACGAAGTCGAGAAGGGCCACGAAAAGCTTCATAATATGTTGCTGCAGATCCTGGATGAGGGCCGCCTCACCGACTCGAAGGGCAATACCGTGTCCTTCAGGCACGCGTTGGTGCTGTTGACCAGCAACGTCGGCACCATGGACTACGAAGCGGCGCAGAGCCGCGTCGGCTTCGGGCGCGACGCCACGCTCGCGGCGGAAGACTTCGACGCGATCACCCAAGAGGCTTTGAAACGCAGCTTCAAGCCGGAACTGCTCAATCGCCTCGACGGCGTACTCGGTTTCCGCGCCCTGCTACCCGCGCACTGCGTGCGCATCGCCGAGCTGCAGCTCACGCGCCTCGCCGAAAGGATGAAGCGCGCCGGCGTGGAGCTGCGCTGGACCCCGCGCCTGAAGCAGGCATTGGCGGCGCAGGGCTACAGCGAGGACTACGGCGCCCGCGAACTGCGGCGCACCCTCGCGCGGATGGTCGAAGAGCCGCTGTCCTTGGCGGTGCTCGAAGGCAGCGTGCCGCGCGGAAGCGTAGTCCTGGCGCGTTGGGCCGCCGGACGCGTGATCCTGGAACGCAAAGCCGCCTGAGGAGAATCGGCTCGCATCGCGGTTAATATGCCGCCATGCTCGCGTGCCTGCTCGCCCTGATGGGCGCCGTTTTCGCGCCGCAATCCGAGGCGCTGCCCCAAGGCGTTGCGGTGACCTGGAACGGACGCAGCGTGACCGACGCCGAGTTCGGCGGATGGATCAGCAGTTCGCTCGGAAGCGGACATGAGGCGGTGCAGGAGGCCCTGCGCCACCTGTTGCAGATCCGGCTGGTCGAATCCGAGGCCGCGGCGCGCGGATTCAGCGCGAGCTCGGCAGCTGTGGATGCGCGTTTTGAAGAAGCGCGGCTCGCGCTCGAGAACGCCGGGATGAAGCTCAAGCAGGAACTCGCGGCGCGCGGCATGAGCGAATCCGAGTTCCGCAAGTTGCTGGGCGATTCCCTGCTGCACGAGCAGTTGGTGCGCGCCGACCTCGAACTCGCCGCGGACGCGCCGGTGAGCGCCGCGCAACTGCAGGAGTGGAGCGACCAGCGCATCGCCACGCTGCTGGTGTCCCCGAAGCCGGCCTCCCCGGAATTCGTGATCGACGCAGGCGTCCAACGCATCACGCGCGCCGAATTGGGCGAGGTGCTCTTGCGCACCACCCCCGCCGAGCGGCTGCGCGAACTCGGCGGCCAACGCGCGCTCGAGGAGGCGTTGCCGGCGTGGGGCAAAGAGCGCGGAATCGCTCTTGCGGACTCGATCCTGCTCCAGGAAGTTGAATGGCGACGCCAGCGCGTTGCCGAGAATCCGAACTATCAGGGCGCCACCTATGAAGGATTGCTTTCCGCGCGCGGCATCAGCCTCGACGACGTGCTGTCCGGCGCTGAACTGCGCGTGACGGGCTGGCTGCGCCTGTACTCCGCCGAAGTCTGGTCCGACGCGTGGTTCGACGCGCTGCCTGAAGCCGAGCGCCGCGAAATCGAGGACGAGCTCGGCGCGGTGCGCGAGGTGTCGTGGCTGATGCTGCACGCGAGCGACGACAAGGTCAGCGAATTGGATCTGAACTTGGCGGAAGCCGCGGAAGAGTTGAAGACTTGGGCGGCGCAGGTCTCCACCGCCGCAGACTTCGGCGAACTCGCCGGCAAGTACTCCGAGCACGAGCCGACGCGGCGGCGCAAGGGAGAACTCGGACTGATGCATCGCATCGAACCGGGAATGGATCCGCTGTTGGTCGGCGAATCCTTCGAGGCGCCGGTCGGCACCTTGCACGGGCCGATCACGGTGCAGGGCGGTTTGGCGCTGATCTGGGTCCACGCCGAGCACCCGGCTCCGGAACCTGCGGCTCTGCGCGCCGCGTACCGCCGGGCCCGCCATGACGAAGCGCAAGCGCGCTTTCTCGATGGCATCGGCCTGCGCACCCGTTGGGATTCGGTGGAGCGTTAGTCGGCCGCCGCCGGAACGATCAACAACTGACGCGCCAAGACGCGGCAGCGGCGCGAGCTGCCAAGAGTTCGGCGCCGAGCTCCTCGAAGCCCTCGGCCCGCATCAGCGCGAGCGCGTTGCGCTTGCCCGCCTCGACACCCGGCTGATTGAAAGGGTCGATTCCGAGCAACTCGCCCGCCAACGCGGTCGCGACTTCCATGAAGAGAAAGTAAGCGCCGAGGTGGAAGGCGTCGAGTTGGCAGAGCTCGATGCGGCACCACGGACGCCCGACCTGCGCGAGCGCGATTTCGGTGCCCTCGCGCTCCGCGTGCATCAACTCTTCGATTCGGCGTCCGCGCAACATTGCGAAGGCGGTCGAGTCGGAAAAAGGCGGCGGCACCGCGAGCTCGCGGCCGAAACGATTCAGCGCGAGAAAGGTATAGACCTTGTCGTCCGGCCCTTCGGCATAGAGCTGGACCTGACTGTGCTGATCGGTGGCACCGACCGCTCCGAGCGGCGTCGGCCCGACGTGGACGAGCTTGCCCGCGCGATCGCGCTTCTTGCCGAGCGATTCGGCCCAGAGTTGTTGGTACCAAGCGGCTAGCAGGCGTGCGCGATGGCTGTACACGAAATGAACGTGGTTGTTGCGCCCCTGCCGCATGTGCATCACGTGCGCGAGCGCGTACAGCAACGCGGGATCCTGATCCGCCGGCGCTGCGCGTAAACGCGCGTCGGTTTTGGCCGCGCCTTCGAGCATCGAAGCCGGATCAAAGCCGCCCATCGCGGCCGTGAACAAACCGACCGGTGAGAGCACGGAATAACGGCCGCCGACGCCGGGCGGAACCGGCAAGGTCGCGAAGCCGAGCTCGTCACAGAGCGCGCGGAAGTGTCCTCCGGCGGGGTCGGTGGTGATCGTGAAGCGGGTGCGCGCTTCCAGATCGGAGCCCACCGCATCGCGGACGAGTTTCCAGGCGAGCAGAAACTGCGCGCTGGTCTCGATGGTGCCGCCCGACTTCGAAATCACGTTGAAGTGGACGCGATCCCCCGGCACGGCCTCGAAGAACTCGCCAAGCCAGTCCGGGTCCACGTTGTCGAGCACGAACACGCGGGGCGCGCCGTCTGCCGGGCGCCATTCCTGCAAAACCGGCGCCAGCGCGGCGGTCATTGCAGCGTTGCCCAGCGCCGAGCCGCCGATGCCGAGCACCACGAAGTACTCAGGCGCGTGCGCCGCGCGAACCTCGGCGGCGCGCTGCACGCAAGCGTCGAGCAAATCCTTGCGCGCATGCAGCCGCCGCCACGCCGGTTCGTCGTCGAGATGCCTTTGGCGTGCGAGCGCGGCGCGCGGCATTTCGGCCGCGCAAGCCTCAGGTCCCGGCAAGGGGGCTGCGCCGAACAG
>JAQBVK010000159.1 GCA_027623585.1 Planctomycetota bacterium | reverse complement strand
CCCAGCCAAGCCGCCGGCACAATAGAACCTATGTGGACTGCCGCGCCGGAGATCCTCATCCTCCGACTCAGGAAGGAGTCGCCAAAGAAGTGCTCGCTCACGCCGCTGCGCTTGCGCATGGATGAGCGGATTCGGTGGATGGACTGTGATCTGGGAGAGGGAGTCGAGGTCGGCGAGGCAACTTTGCTCCATCCGGAGGGCGAGTTGATCGGACCGGCGGATGCGGCGCGGCCGCTGCTGCTGGTGGATTCGTCGTGGCGGGATCTGCCGCGGGTGTTGCGCGGCGTGAAAGGAAGGCTGGCGCTGCGGCGGCTGCCGGAGGCGCTGCGGACGGCGTATCCGCGCAAATCACAGTGGTTCGCGGACCCGGAAGCGGGATTGGCGAGCATCGAGGCACTGCACGCGGCGCGGGCGCTCCTGGGCTTTCGCGACGATGCGCTGCTCGACGGCTATCGTTGGCGCGAGCAGTGGCTGAGCGCCAACACGGCGCTGCTGGGAGGGCGCTGATGGAAGATCCCGCTTTGATTCGCAATTTGGGAATCATTGCGCACATCGACGCGGGCAAGACCACGGTCAGCGAACGCATCCTGTTCTACGCCGGCGTCGAGCATCGGATGGGGGAGGTGTCGGACGGCAACACGGTGATGGACTGGATGCCCGAGGAGCGCGAGCGCGGCATCACGATCACCGCGGCGGTGACCCATCTGCCTTGGCGCGGGCATCTGTTGCAGTGGATCGACACGCCCGGCCACGTGGACTTCACTGCGGAGGTCGAACGCGCGCTGCGCGTGCTCGACGGCGCGGTGCTGGTGCTCGACGCGGTCGCCGGAGTCCAACCACAAACCGAGGCGGTCGCGGGGCGCGCTCGCAAGCACGCCGTGCCGATGCTCGCCTTCATCAACAAGATGGATCGCGCCGGCGCCGATTTTCAGCGCGCCGTCGCCTCGTTGCGCGCGCGCATCCATCCGGGCGCGATCGCCGTGCAATTGCCGCTTGGCGCAGGCGCCGACTTGGCCGGAGTGCTCGATCTGGTGGAGCCGCGCCTGTTGCTCTGGGATCCGCCCTCGCAGGGCCGGGAAATCCGGGCCATCGCCGTTCCGGAAAGCGAACGCGCGCGGGTGGCGGAAGCGCGTGAGGCGCTGTGCGCCGCCGCCGCCGAGGCCGACGACGCGCTGGCGACCCAGTGGCTCAGCGAGGGCACGCTCACCCCTGATGCCCTGCGCGCCGCATTGCGCAGCGCGACCCTCAGCGGACGCTTGCTGCCGGTGTTGTGCGGCGCCGCCTTGCGCAACCTCGGAGTCCAGCCGCTTCTCGACGCCGTCGTCGACTGGCTGCCTTCGCCCCTTGAGCTTCCACCCGTGCAGGGTCTCGGCGTTGACGGGACCGGCGGGAGATCGCGCGCGCCGGATCCGGCTGCGCCCGCGTGCGCGCTCGCGTTCAAGGTCGCGCACGATGTGCATGGCGACCTGGTCTTTCTGCGGCTCTATTCCGGCACCGTTCGGGACGGAGATGCGCTCGTCCATGCGCGCCTCGGCAAGCGCGTGCGACTGCATCCGTTGTTCTGGATGCACGCCGATCGTCGCGAGAAGCGCGAGGCTTTCGGGCCCGGCGGCATCTTCGCGGTGCCGGGGCTCAAGGACGTGCGCACCGGTGACACCCTCTGTGCCGAGGGTGATCTGCTCTTGCTGGAGGAACCGGTCTTTCCGGAGCCGGTGCTGCGACGCGCGATCGAGCCGCGAGAGCCCGGCGATCGTGCGCGGCTCGGCGAAGCGCTCGCGCTGCTGGTGCGGGAAGATCCGAGTCTCACCATCCTCGAAGACGAGGAGACCGGAGCCTGGTTGCTGGCAGGTCTCGGCGAGTTGCATCTCGAAGTCGCCGGCCACCGTTTGGAGCGCGATTTTCGCCTCGCGGTGCGCATAGGGGAGCCGCGCGTGGCCTTGGTCGAAACCGTGTTTGCGTCGGGCCGCGGCGAGGGCCGGGTGGAACTGCCCGGTGAATCTCCGCTCCGCGTGCGCGTCCTCCTGCAACTCGATCCGCAGGAAGCCGAACTCCCCGTGATCGAATTTGCACCGGAAGTCCCGGGCCTGAGCGAGAGCTTGCGCCGCGAGCTCGCGGACCCACGCTCCGTGAGCGGGCTCAGTGGCCCGGCGGGCCACCCCTTGCGCCAGGTGCGCATCCGCATCCTCGAAATCTCCCTCGATCCGCCCCGTCCGGCCGCTGCCGCCTGGCTACTCGGAGCGCTGCAGGATGGGATCGACCGCGCGGCGGAAGGCATCAGCTGCGTCCTAGAACCGGTGGTCGAAGTCCGGGTGGAGGTGCCTGAGGCCTTCCTCACCTCCGTGCTGGGGGATCTCCAGCAGCGCCGGGCGGAGATCCTCGAAGTGGACGCCTCCGACGGCCACCGAACGGTCCGAGCCAAGGCGGCCCTGTCCCGCCTCATGGCCTACAGCACGGCAATTCGTTCCCTGACCCAGGGTCAAGCCGCGTTTGACCTGCGCCCTGCCGGTTTGGCGCCGGTTTCCGGACCCGTGCCCGCTTGACCCGGAGCTGCCGCCCCGTACAATGCTCGGCCCTTTCGAGGGAACAGCCTCGGCTAGATCCGGACCGAATGCGTCTCGCGCCCCACCACGGGGATCACACGAAACGCGCGGATGGAGCAAGCCGGGGCTGGAGGACCATTCCTACATGGCATCTCGCATCCAGATCCGACTCGAAGCCTACGATCACGAAGCGATCGATCAGGCTACTGAGAGCATTCTCGAAGCCGCGCGCCTCACCGGGGTCCGCGTCTCGGGACCGATCCCTTTGCCCACGCGAATCGAGAAGTACACGGTGCTGCGGAGTCCGCACATCGACAAGAACTCGCGCGAGCAATTCGAAATCCGCACTCACAAGCGGCTCTTGTACCTCCTGGAGCCCACTCCGCAGACGATCGACGCGTTGAACCGCCTCGTGTTGTCGGCCGGCGTGGACGTCCGCATCAAGCTCTAAGGAGGAACGGCCGACTCACCGCGGCTGAACCCGTCCTGCACGTTCCCCTGTGGAACCTCTGCGCATTTCCCGGCCTGGAAACCGGGGTAAGTAGATGACAAATCACAAATTTCTGTTGGCGCGAAAGAAGGGGATGACCCAGATCTTCCGCGAGGACGGCAGCGTCGTTCCCGTGACGATCCTGGAGGCCGGCCCGTGCACGGTCACTGCGCTGCGCAGCCAAGACCGCGACGGCTATGAAGCCGTGCAGCTCGGCATGACCCCGGCGCGCGACAAGCATCTCGCGAAGCCGCAGAAAGTCGCCTTCGAGAAGGCGGGCGTGAAGCCCTTCCGCGTGCTGCGCGAGTTCCGCGTCGAGAAGACCGAGGGTTACACCCTTGGACAAGAGATCAAGTCCGATCTCTTCGCGGCCGGCGACGTCGTGGACGTGATCGGCAACAGCAAAGGCCGGGGCTTCTCCGGCACGATTCGCGCGCACAACTTCTCGCGCGGCCCGGAGTCGCACGGTTGCATGAACGTGCGCCAACCCGGCTCGATCGCCAGCCGCCGCATCGGCAAGTTGCCGCCCGGCAAGAAAATGGCGAAGCGTTACGGCGGCACGCGCACCACCGTCAAGAATCTCCGGATTGAGGGCGTGGACGCCGAACGCGGCCTGCTCTTGGTCAGCGGCGGAGTCCCCGGCGCGCCGAACGGCCTGCTGTTCATCCTCACCGCCAAGACCGGAGTGCAGAAGTAGCCATGGCCCAGGTCACGACCTACGACGTGAAGAGCGGCGCCAACGGCAGCCGCGAGTTCGGTGCCGCGCTTGGCGACAACATTCTCTACCGCACCCTGAAGGACGCGGTGGTGATGTATCAGTCGAACCAACGCCAAGGCGACGCGCACACCAAGAATCGCAGTGAGCTCGCGGGTCACGCGAAGAAGCCCTGGAAGCAGAAAGGCACCGGCCGCGCCCGGGCCGGTGACCGCCGCAGTCCGCTGTGGGTGGGCGGCGCCACGGTGTTCGGGCCGCGCAACAAGCGGCGCTGGAACTACGCGTTGCCGCATCGGCAGAAGTTGGTCGCCTTGCGCAGCGCGCTGGCCGGCAAGTTGCAGGACGACGAGGTGCGCGAAGTCGCCAATCTCAAGTTCGCTCAGCCGAGCGCCAAGTCTGCGCGCCAGTTGCTCGCCGGCTGCGGGCTCGAAGGATCCGTGCTGGTGATCCTGAGCGCGGACGACGCCAACGTGTGGAAGTCCTTCCGTAACTTCCCGAAGGTCAGCGTCCGCACCGCTCGCGAGGCGAACGCTTACGACCTGCTCGCGCACAAATGGTTGGTCGTGCAGCCCGGCGCCCTCGAGGCGCTGGTGGCGCGCACCGGCGAAGCCCCGGAGGCGAAGTAGAGCCATGCAAAAGACCGACGCGTACCGCATCGTGCTCAAACCCGTGCTCACCGAGAAGGCGAGTTGGGAGCAGGAGAATCGCAACCTCTACCGCTTCGAGGTCGCGCAAGGCACCAACAAGATCGAGATCGCTCGCGCGATCGAGACGCTGTTTGACGTCAAAGTCAACCAGGTCCGCACGCAGAATCGGATCGGCAAGATCCGGCGCAAGGGCGCAATGTTCGCGCGCACTCCGGTGCGCAAGTTCGCGCTCGTCACCCTTTCCGAAGGCAAGATCGACCTGCTCTAAGCAGACGGAAACATGGGGATCAAATTCTACCGCCCGACTTCTCCTGGCCGACGAGGGGCCTCGGTGCTCGACCGCGCCGAACTTACTCGTCAGACGCCTGAGAAGAGTCTGCTGGAGCCGCTCAAGAAGAGCGGTGGACGCAACAACCACGGCCGCGTCACCTCGCGCCATCGCGGCGGCGGCGCCAAGCGGATGTATCGCGTCATCGACTTCCGACGCGAGAAGGACGGCGTGCCGGCCAAGGTCGCTCACATCGAGTACGACCCGAACCGTTCCGCGCGCATCGCGTTGCTGCACTACGCCGACGGCGAGAAGCGTTACATCCTCTGCCCGAACGGTCTCGAGCAGGGCATGCAGATCATGAGCGGCGAGAAGGCTGAGCCGAAAGTCGGCAATTCGATGAAGCTCAGTCTGGTGCCGCTCGGTCTCGAGGTGCACAACATCGAACTGCGGCCCGGCCAGGGCGGCAAGATGGTGCGCGCGGCGGGAGTCGCCGCACGGCTCGCGGCGCGCGAAGGCGCTTACGCCTTGCTCTCGCTGCCCAGCGGCGAACTGCGCAAGGTCAACGTCGAATGCCGCGCAACCATCGGCTCGGTCGGCAACGCCGATCACCAGAACGTCGTGCTCGGCAAAGCCGGTCGCGCGCGTCACATGGGCCGCCGTCCGAAAGTGCGCGGCGTGGCGATGTGCCCGGCCGCTCACCCGCACGGTGGCGGTGAAGGCCGCACCAAGGGCAAGCACCCCGTTTCGAAGTGGGGCAAGCCGGCGCGCGGCAAGAAGACCCGCGATCCGCGCAAGGTCACCAGCATCTTCATCGTGCGCCGCCGCAAAACAGGGAAGGGAAGCTGATCCATGAGTCGTAGCGTCAAGAAAGGTCCCTGGATTGAGCACAGCCTGGATAGCAAGATCCAGAAGGCTCTCGCCGAAAACGATCGCAAGCCCATCCAGACTTGGGCGCGCGCTTCCACCATCCTGCCGGAGTACGTCGGCATGACGTTCAGCGTCCACGACGGCCGGCGCTTCGCCAAGGTCTTCGTCACCGAGGACATGGTGGGTCACCGTCTCGGCGAATTCGCGCCGACGCGCACCTTCCGCGGCCACGACAAGAAGTAAGGCATGACCGCCACCGCCCAAGAGTTCCGCGCCTCGCACAAGTACGCCCACATGTCGGCGTACAAGGCGCGCCGCGCCGCGGATCTGATCCGCGGGCTGGACGTCAACCGCGCGCTGCTCGTGCTCGAGTACGACCAGACCCGCGGCGCCGCCTTCTTCATGTAGGTGTTGCGTTCCGCGGTCGCGAA
>JAQBVK010000158.1 GCA_027623585.1 Planctomycetota bacterium | reverse complement strand
GACCCATCTGGAGGACCTGCTGGCCAAGCGCGTGGTGGGCCAGGACCAGGCGGTCGAGGCGGTGGCCAACGCGGTGCGGCGCGCGCGCGCGGGGCTGCAGGATCCCGACCGGCCGATCGGCTCCTTCATCTTCCTCGGCCCGACCGGCGTCGGGAAGACCGAGACCGCACGCGCGCTGGCCGAATTTCTGTTCGACGACGAGCGCGCGATGACGCGCATCGACATGTCGGAGTACATGGAGAAGCACGCGGTCGCGCGCTTGATCGGCGCGCCTCCGGGCTACGTGGGCTTCGAGGAGGGCGGACAGCTCACCGAGGCTGTGCGGCGTCGCCCGCACTCGGTGGTGCTTTTCGACGAGATCGAGAAGGCGCACCCAGACGTCTACAACATGCTCCTGCAGATCATGGAGGAAGGCCGGTTGACCGACTCGTTCGGCCGCCACGTGGACTTCCGTAACACCATCCTGATCATGACCTCCAACATCGGGGCGAACGTGGTGCAGGCGGGCGGCGGCGTCGGTTTCATCGCAAACATCGCGACCCAAGAGTCCAAGATTCGAGAAGGCATTCAGGAAGAGGTCGGACGCTTCTTCCGCCCGGAGTTCTTGAACCGTCTCGACGAGATCGTGTACTTCAACCCGCTGCAGCGTGAAGACCTGTTCGGGATCGTGGATCTCGAACTTCAGAAGGTCGAGGACCGCATGAAGCGGAAGAAGTTGGTCCTGCATCTCTCCGATGCGGCTCGCGACTTCCTGCTCGAGAAGGGTTACAAGCCCGAATACGGCGCGCGACCCTTGCGTCGCACGATCGAGCGTTTCATCGAAGATCCGCTCGCCGAAGAAATGCTCAAAGGAGCGCTGCCCGCCAACTCGTTGGTCGAGGTGGACCGCGTGCAGGGCGAAGAACGGCTGTCCTTCGTTCCGATTCCGGCCGAACCGGCCGAGGCCACGGCTGCAAACCATGGCTCACAACCGGACGACGACTAGACCGGGCTTCCCGCCCTCACGCGAGTTCAGCTGGAGTCTGCGTCGGCGCCGTCAAGCGGCGCAATGACGCAGACGACCAGATCCAGAAGCTGACGCTGGCGAGCATCGTCGCCGCGAGCGATGCCAAGGCGACGCCGAGTATCGGGCTCAAGCCGAGCGCGGCGTGATGACGGAGGCCGAGCCACACCGCCGGCACCTGCAACACCAAACTGCGAACGATTGCGGCGGCGAGACCGCGCAATGGGCGCTCCATGCCGTCCCAAGCCGAACGCGCGAGCATGAACGGAGCGATGGCCGCCACCGTGAGCGGCAGCCAATTCATGGCCTCGCTGGCGAAGGCCAAGGTCTGAGGTGCGTCGGAGAGCGCGGCGGCGACGCGCGATCCGATCAGCCAGGTCAGCGGCGCGACCAAGAGCAGGACGTAGAGGAAGGAGGCGCGCACACCGATCCCCAGTTCGCGCCGGATCGACGAGTAGTCCCCGGCGCCGTGAGCGCGCGCGGCCAGCGGCAGCATCGCCACGCTGGTCGCGATCGCGGGCATCGCCATGAAACGAACCGCGCGCTCGTAGACCGCCCACGCCGCGAGCAAGGAAGTCGCCGCGCTCGCGCCCGCCAGAATTACGACGATGAATTGCGACTCCACCGCCATCAGCACGTAGGTCGCGCCCGAGGGCACGGCGATCTTGAGGATGCTGCGCACCGGAGCGGGATCGAGCCCGGGCTTGGCCTGATCCGGCCGCAAGCGGCGATCGCGCTCGTGCTGCGCGGCGCGTCGCGTGGCGTAGATCAATCCGCTGAGCCGCCCGAGCACCGTGGACAGCGCGATGCCGAAGATGCCCCAGTGCATCACGAAGACGAAGAAGGCGTTGAGCGCGACGTTCAGCGTGCTGGAGAGAATTCCCGCCCACATGGTGGTGCGGGTGTCGTGATGCGCCTTGACCAGTGAGTCGGGCAGGATGGACCAGAAGGAGGTCAGCGCGCCGCCGGCCACCAGCACGGTGGCGTAGATGCGGAACTGGTCGCGCACCACCGGATCCAGCGCCAGCGAAGGAATCAGGAACCACATCGCCACCGCCAGCGCGACGAAGAATCCGATCAGGACCACGGTGATGCGCCGCGCGGCGCGCACCAGTTGTTCGACGCGCGCGCCCTGCCCCGCCCCCATCGCCGCGGCGAGACGAGCGGTGAGGCCGTTGCTGGTGCCAACCCACAGCGCGACTTGCAGGAACTCGTATGGGAGCGTCAGACCGATCGCCGCGATCGAAGCGTCGCCGATCGGGCTGCCGTCGGCGGCGTGCAGCATCGAGGCGAAGGCGGCGTCGGCCCAGGCGAAGGCGGCGCGGAACCAGAAACTGATGACCAGCGGACCCGCCAGCAGCAGGAGTTTCGAGTTACGCATCACCGTTCGCCTTCCAGCCAACTCAAGGCGCGCGCGGCCGCGGGCGCTAGCTCATGCTGCGGGTTGTCTGCCAACTCTTCGAGCGGCCCGAGTGAGCGCGCTTCGACGCAGGCTCGCACGAGAGCGGCAAGTTCCGGTTGCGGCGCGGAGTCCGGTCCGCCACCGAGCAGGCGCGTCCAAGACAGTGCGGCGGCGTTGTCCGGCAGCAGTCCGGCGCTCGGGAGCGCGGACTGAGCGGCTCCACTCCACACCACGGAGGCGCAACGGATACCGCGCCCTTTCGGAAAAGCTTCGTGCCCCGCGAACTCGACAAAGGAACTCTCGCCGGGCTCCAGCCAGCCGTCGCTGCGCATCAGCGTTCCGGGCATGCGCACCCGCAACAAGAAGCGCACGTCGTCCCGGCCGGCGCCGAAAGAGCCCTTCAATCGTGGCTCCATGGCTTCCCACCAAGCCTTCCGGCCTTCGGCGCCACCGAAGCGGAGGTCCAGGGCGCGCATCACTTCAGCGGCGAAAGCGCCTTCGAACAGCGTGCTCTCAAGTCCGATCGGCTGCGAAACGCGGGCGCCTTCGCGCCGTGGGAGCAACTGCGCTTCCACCCAGAGGGCAATCGCCGCGCGTGCCTTCGGAAAACCGAAGGCAGCCTCTTCGTCGTTCAGCCATTTCGCAGGGAGATCGAGCCCGGCTGGTTTCAGGCGCGGCAAAGCGCGCGCGAGCAGCGCGTCCAAGTCCGCGGAGCCTGCGTAGAACTCCTGCCAGATCGTGAAGGCGAGATCACGCGCGACCTCGCGCAGGTCACCGCGCATTCGATCGCGAAGCAGAGTGTCGTCAAACTCTTCGCCGAACACGCGCAGGCAAGCAGCCTCACCGACTTCGAGCGCCACCACGGCGCATTCCTCCAGGGCTGCCCGCAGATCATCCGGGTCGGTCGCGTCGACCACGGCCTCTTCGTAGTGAATGATGGTGAAGAGCACCCAGTCCACGGCGCGAAAGCGCGTGATGAAGGCGGTGCGCGCGGCGCCGGAACCGAAGGTGAACGGTTGCGCCGCGTCGGCGAGCCTTGCGAAGGAAGCACTCGCGACCACGCGTTCCTTGCCGCTCTCCAGCAGCGCGTAACCCGCGCCTGGCGGCAGGAAGTCCTTCGGGAGTGTCGCTTCCTCGTCGCGGCCGTCTTCCCAACGGCTTTGCACAGTCAAGCTCCGCGAGCCGCTGCCGTCGGCTTCAACGCGCGTTTCGACTTCCACCGCGGTGACGACCCGGCAGGACGCCGCGAGTGCGAGCAAGGTCGCGAACTGCGTGGCAGCGCGCATGAGGTCAACAGGATACGCGTTGTCCACTCCACAGGATGGAGGCTTCGCACGATGGGCGCGGGGCAACCTCCTGCGGGAGTTCGTGCGGATACTCGCACTCATCCTGAACACGAGGCCTGGCACTCGTGCGGAAGGAACAAAGCAGGGGCGCTATCCTGACGCCGCGATGAATCGATCGATCACCTTCCTACCCTTGCTCTGCGTCCTCGCGTTGGGCTGCATGAAGGCGCCGGATGCCACCGGGATGAACGGTCCGACCACCGCTGCGGCTTCGCCTCCGCAGGTCACCTTCCCGGCGCCCACGGGCTGGACGGCTGTGGCACCCGACCAATCCTTCTACCTCGCGAAGTGGGAAGTCGAAGGCGGCGGCGTCGCCACGCTCTCTTGGCTCGGGGCTGGCGCAGGTCCCGATTTCATCGTCAGCAACGTTGAGCGCTGGCTCGGCGAGTGGCAGCAACCCGGCGGCGGCGCAGTCGCCGATTACGCTTTCGACACTTCCTCGCACGGAGGACGCAAGACGCATCGCGTCGAGCTCGGTGGAACGCTCACCGCCACGCGCCAACTCGGCGGCGGGGACGCGCGCGAGGGCTGGCGGCTGTTCGGCGCGGTCGTCGAGAGCGAGGCTGGACCGCTGTTCCTGAAATTCATCGGACCGGCGGCGTTGATCGAAGGCGTGACCGAAGCGTGCTGGAGCGCAGTGGGCGTGATGCAAGTTTCACAAGGCGGGTAACTCGAGCGGCGCCAAACCGACCTCTCACTGTGGAGGAAGCCGCGCGCATCCTGCGTTTGGGATTGAATGCCTGGCCGAGCGTCGGTCCGCACCGCATGCGCCTGCTCGCGGAGGAGGTCGAGGGCGCGTGGGAGCGCTTGCCTGCCCGTTGGGAGCAAGCCTGGGCCCGCAGCTCGCGCCGATTGGATCCTCCCCCGCCAATCACGACGGTGCTGGCGCTCGGTCAAGAGCAGGATCGCGCGCGCTGCCAGCTCGACGCGCACTTGTTGCTACCGGATCGCCCCGGCTGGCCGAATGCGCTCGACGCACTCGATCATCCCCCCCCCTTGCTCTTCGTCCTCGGCGATCCCTCGGTGTTGACGGGTGATGCGTGGCGGATCGCCTTGATCGGAGCGCGCGCCTGCACGCCCTATGGTCGTGAACAAGCGAGGCGTTTCGGCGCCGGACTCGCTGCTGCCGGCGCAACGGTGGTGAGCGGCGCGGCGCGCGGCGTCGATCAATGCGGCATGCAAGGCGCCGTCGACGCGGGCGGGAAGGTCATTGCGGTGCTCGGCTCCGCGCTCGATCAGATCTACCCCAAATCAGCGGGGCCCTTGCTGGAGGCCTGCGTCGCCGCCGGAGGCGCCGTGGTCTCTGAATTCGGCTTCGGCATGGAACCGCGCGCCGGTAACTTCCCACGCCGCAATCGCATTCTCGCCGGTCTGGCGGAGGCGACCATGGTCGTCCAGGCAACGCGCCGTTCGGGCAGCATGAACACGGTGGCCTGGGCGCTGTCGCTGGGCCGCGACGTGTGGGCCTTGCCGGGCCCCGTGGACAGCGCCGCGTCGCAAGGAACTCACGCGCTGCTGCGCGATGGCGCCTTGCTCGCCGAGGGTCCAATCGAAATCCTGCGCAGTCTCGAGAACGGCGCGTCCGCAGAGGAGATGGGGAAGGATTCACCGCTGCTGGAAGCGCTGTCGCGCCGCGACGGCAGCCTCGCCGAACTCGCTGACGCGCTTGGACAGAGCGAAGAAATGATCTTGCTTGAACTCCTTGATCTCGAACTTCGGGGCACCGTGATGCGCCAGCCGAGCGGGCTCTATCATCGATGCGGACCGGCGGCTCGAGCTGCCAGATCCCGCTCATGATCCTCACTTCTCGCGGCTTCGCCGTCCTGCTGCTGCTCGCTTCCGCCTGCGGGGGCGGTGAGGCGCGCGATCCAGGAGAACAGTTGACCGGCAGGATCGACCTCATGACGACCGGCGCGATCGAAGTCGTGGAAGGCGGCATGCGCGTGGCGCGCGATCCTTGGCTGACGCCTTGGTACGGGCTCGAATCCACGGCCGCCGCGCCCGAGCTGATCGGCGACGAGCGGCCGGCGCTGGGCGTCGAGACGCCTTCGCGACTCCGCCTCGCCCTCGCAGCTTCCGCGGAGGCGCGATGTTTGCGCGTGTCGGTCCGGAGGCAGCGACCGCTTTCTGCTGCCGTCGCCGCTCCGAATCTGCGCGCCGAATTGTTCTGGGAGAGTCCTGGCGAAGCTCCGCGCTCGCTCGCCTTCGCCTCGCTGTCACCCGGCGACAATCACTGGCACGAACTT
>JAQBVK010000157.1 GCA_027623585.1 Planctomycetota bacterium | reverse complement strand
CGACCGCGCGCTCAAGGGTGGTCGCGCCGATCCCGCGCGGCGGCACGTTGACGACGCGGAGCAAGGCGGCCTCGTCGTGAGGCCGTGCCACCAGGCGCAGGTACGCGGTCAGATCACGTATTTCCTTGCGGTCGTAGAAGGACTGCGCGCCCGAGAGTTGCACCGGTATGCCGTGCGTGCGCAGTTCGGTTTCGAAGGGACGCGGCTGAGTCTGGGTACGGAACAAGATGGCGCAGTCGCGCGGACGCAGCTCGCCCCGGCGCACTTGGTCGGCGATCTCCGCGACGACGAACTGCGCTTCATGCTCCTCGTCCTCACAGGCGAAGGCTTGGACGGCTTCGCCGGAGCCGAGCGCCGCGCGCAGGGACTTGTCGTGGCGCGCCGCGTTGTTGCGGATCACCTTGTTGGCCGCGTCCAGGATTTCCGAACTGCTGCGATAATTGGTTTCCAAGCGCACCACGGTCGCGCCGGGAAAGTCACGTTCAAATTCGAGGATGCGCCGATGATCGGCGCCGCGCCAAGCATAGATGGATTGATCGTCGTCGCCGACCACCATCAAATTGCGGCGTTTGCCGGCGATCGCGCGCACGATCTCGTACTGCGGACGATTCGTGTCCTGGTATTCGTCCACCATCAACCAGTGGAACCGATCTTCGAGCTTGGCGCGCACGGCTTCGTGCTCACGCAGGAGCTGCAAGGAGCGAATCAACAGGTCGTCGAAATCGAGCATGCGGCGGCGCGCGAGCTCCTTCTCGTAGGCTCCGTAAACCGCGGCCGCCAGCGCGTCGCGCGGATCGTCCGAAGTCCGTGCAGCTTCGCGCGGCGTGACCAACTGGTTTTTCCACAGGGAAATCCGGCCCTGTGCGGCACGCGGGTGCAGCGCAGTCTCCGGCACGCTCACCGCGCGCAGGGCCGCTCGCACGGCGGCGATCTGATCCGCGGAGTCGCAGATCGGAAAGTTCTTGGCGAGGCCGATGCGGCGCGCGTGCTCCCGCAGCAACCGCGCGCAGAAGGAGTGGAAGGTTGCGATCGTGAGTGCGCGCGCCTGCGCGCCGACCATTCCCTCGACGCGCTCGCGCATCTCTCTCGCCGCTTTGTTGGTGAAAGTGACCGCGAGGATTTGTTCCGGCCGCGCGCCGGCCGCCAGCAGCCGCGCGATGCGCGAAGTCACGACCCGCGTCTTGCCGGTGCCGGCGCCGGCCAGAACCAGCGCGGGGCCGTCACTGATCTCAACCGCGCGCCGCTGCTCGGCGTTGAGTGCGCGGAGCAGCGCCGTGAGGTCGGCGCTTGCGTTCAATCGTGCCATTGAGGGGCGACGAGTCTAGGCCAGCGCCGTGACCAGCACGTCGAGGTCGGCATTGCTCGTAAGGTGCGAGGTGATGCAAGCGCGCAGCAACCAACGGCCATCGGGCGCACGGATCGGCGCGATCCAGGCGGCGCCGCTCGCGATGACGCCGTCGGCGGCTGCGCGCACCGCGGTTTCGTCGGTGCCGAGGCTCGCGCGCGTGAAGCAGACCAGCGGCAAGGGCGTCGGAGCGACGATCTCCCAACCGGCCGCCGCCAATTTTTCACGGAGCGCGTCGCCGCGCCGCGCCATTTCGCGCAGCATCTCGATGGCGCCGGGCAGGCCCAGGCTGGCGAGCGCCACGAACAATTTCAGTCCGATCGCGCGGCGCGACCACTGCATGGTGCTGGAGTACGGATCGTCCGTGACCGCGGTGCCGCTGGGCATGTAGTCGGTGGCGGTGCGAAACGCTCGCCGCACTGACTCCGGATGGCGGCAGAACAACATCCCCGCACCCATCGGCACCTGCAGCGCTTTGTGCGCGTCGAGCGTGAGCGAGTCCGCGCGCTCGATGCCCGCAAAGTGCGCGCGCATCTCGGGCACCAGCGCCCAGGCCGAGCCCCACGCGCCGTCCACGTGCAACCAGAGATTTTCGCGCGCGCAGAGTTTGGCAGCGCCGGCGAGCGAATCCAAGGCGCCGCACGCCGTGGTGCCGACTGTCGCAGCGAGGAAGCAAGGCTCCAAACCGGCGGCGCGGTCCAGCGCAATTTGCGCGGCGAGCGCGTCGAGGTCGAGCCGAAACGCGGAATCCACCGCCACCTTGCGGCAAGCCGAACGCCCGAGTCCGACCGCGTGCGCGGCCTTTGGGAAGGAATCGTGCGCGCCTGCAGAGACGTAGAAACTCGGACGACGCGGGCAAGCGGCAAGCCCGTCGCGATCGTAGCCCTCGAAGCGGTGCGTCAGAGCGATCAGCAATGCCGAGTGATTCGCTTCGGCGCCGCCGCTCGTGAAGTGCGCGAGAAAGTCGTCGGGCGCGCCGAAACCGATCGCCGCGCCGAGGGCGCGCAGCAGGTGACGCTCGATTTCGCAGGCCGCCGGCGCGTGCGTCCATGCCGCCAATTGGGGGTTGAAGGCGGCGGCGAGCAGGTCTCCCGCCACCGATTCCGGCGTCACGCTCGGGTTGAAGAAGCCGTAGTAGCGCGGGTGCACCACGTGCGTACTCCAACGCTCCAGCAACGCGGCCGTCGCGCGCACCACTTCTTGCGCTGGCCGCGCGACACCGAGATCCCATTCTGCAGCGAGGTGGGCGCGCACTTCCGCGGCAGGCGGCTGAACCGCCGGGGCGAGCTCGCGCATCCTGTGCGGCAGTGCGCGCGCAATCTCCGCCGCAACGGCGATCGGGTCGGAATCACGAAGCGGAGACATCGGCGGGAGTCTAGGCCTTCGCAGGCATCTCTTTGCGCGTAGGATGCGGAAGATGCCGGGCCTCCTGATTTACGTCTTCGTCCTGCTGATCGTGGTCGCGTGCTGGTTCGCTTGGCAGGCGGAGAAGCAGCGTCGTGCCAAATTCCGCGAGTGGGCGGAGGCGCGCGGCTTCACCTACAGCCACGAGCACGATCCTGCGGTGCGCAAGGTCTACGGTTTCCTCGATCGACTGCAGATCGGGCACAGCCGCCGCGGTTACCACCTGCTGCGCGGTGAGTGGGAGGGACGCACCGCCGCCGCGTTTCAGTTCCGCTACACCGTGGGCTCCGGCAAGCATCAACACACTTATCACGTCGCCGTTGCGCTGCTGCACCTCGAGCGCTCATTTCCCGAGTTCTTGCTCGGCCCGGAGAGCGTGCTGCACCGCTTCGCCGGGATCTTCGGCTATGACGACATCGACTTCGAGTCCGCGGAGTTCTCCCAGGCGTTCAACGTGCGCTGCCAAGACAAGAAATTCGCTTACGACTTCTGCCACGCCGGAATGATGGAGTACCTGCTGGCTCACCGTGCGACCTGTTTGGAGCAGGAAAACGGCGTGCTCGCGCTGCTGGTGGACGGGACCCTGGAGGCTGGGAAACTCGACGGCATGTTCGGCACCCTCGGCGAGGTGCGCGCTCTGATGCCCGACTACCTGTTCCGCGGCTGAATCGCCCCACGCGGGCGGCCTTCGCCCGTAGAATCCTCACGACATGGTCCCCCTACTGATCATCGGCGGAATTCTCCTGGTCGTCATCCTGTGGATGGTCGGCGCCTTCAACGGTTTGGTCTCGATCCGGAACCAGTGCGACGAGGCCTGGTCGAACGTCGATACCGAGCTGAAGCGCCGCTACGACCTGATCCCCAACCTCGTCAACACGGTCAAGGGCTACGCGCAGCACGAGAAGCAATTGCTCGAGCAGGTTGTGGCATTGCGTGAAAAGGCTGCTGCGAACCATGGTTCTCCCGCGAGCCAAGCCCGCGACGAGGCGGAAATGGTGCGCGCCGTGGGCCAATTGATGGTGCGGCTCGAGGCTTATCCGGATCTCAAGGCGAACACGAACTTCTTGGAGCTCCAGAAGGAGCTCGCGAACACCGAAAACCGCATCCAGGCCGCGTTCCGTTTCTACAACGGCAACGTGCGCGAGAACAACAACAAGATCGAACAGTTCCCGTCCAACATCGTGGCCGGAATGTTCCGCTTCGTGAATAAGGAATTCTTCGAGCTGGATCTGCCGGAAGCCCGCGAGGCGCTGAAGGTTCAGTTCTAAGCGGGCCTGAAAAAATCTTGTGAATGTCCAAGGCGTCAAACGCCCGTTTGAACACTGGGTGAGAATCGTTCGCAGGTCGCGGCAGGCGGCGAGACGAATAGGAGATTGCTCTTGTCACTCGCGCTGCGGAAGTCGAGCAGGGAAAGGCGATTAGGCGTGAATCGACCTTGACTGCTGACTAAAATCCGCGTCTCTGCCAAATCAGGCAGAGGATTTCGCTCGTCGGCTGTGAGGTCGTCGAGTTGAACACCGAAAGGTGCCATCTGAGGGGATGGAGTTGCGGTCCTGGGGAAACCTGGGGCCGCATTTTTTTATTTCATCATTCCTCAGGCGCCGTCGCAGTCGTGATTCGCCGATCGTGCCGCTCGCTGCGCCACGCGACGATCTCTCCGCCGAGCAAGAACACCAGACTGAACAGCCACAGCATCAGCATCAGCAGGAAAAAGCTGGTGAGGCTGCCGTAGATGCGATCGAAGTTGCCGGCGAGTCGCAACCAGATCTCGTAGCCGCCGAGCAGACCCATCCAACCGAGGCAAGTCGGGAGCGCGCCGGCAAATGCCGCACGCCAGCGCACCGCGCGATCAGGCAGGTAGCGGTAGGCGAGAGCGAGGAAGATCGTCAGAAGCGCGATGGAGGAAGGCCAGCGCGTCCAGCGCCAGATCGTGCCGAACACTTCGCCTAGGCCGATCTTGTCGGCCAAGAAGTTGCCGAGCCATCGCCCGCCGATGGTCAGTGCGTAACTTGCGCCCACGAAGAGCATCGCTGCGCCGGTGAAGCCCACGTCTTGGAATCGGGTCGCCACCGGATTGCGTCGGCGGCGATTGCCGAGCACGCCGTTCAAGCCGCGGCGCGCGCCTGAAATCGCTCGGGAACCGGCCCACAGGGCCACCAACATCCAAATGAAGATTCCCCCCGAACCCTGCCGGCCGAGAAACTCCCGCAGGAATCGCCTGAGCAGCGGCTGCATGTCGGCGGGGAAGCCTTCGACGAGCTTCGCGGTCAACACCGGCACCTCGCGCTCGAGGGGCAGCAGGTCGAGCACTCCCACCATCAGGATCAGCAGCGGGAAAAACGCCAGCGTGAAGTAGTAGGTCATTTGCGCCGCGAGTCCCGAGAGGTCGTCCTGCGTGAGCTCCTCGGCGACGCGGCGAATGAGACGCAGCAGCGAAGCGACGAGTCCGGGCTTGCGCTCTTGCTCGATTTCCATCCGCGCAATGGTACGTGGGGAGCGTTACCCTCGGCGCGTGCTCAGCGCCGCCGACTTCGAATTGTTCCAGCCGCGTTTCCAGGCGGATCCGGAATGGAACGGACGGCGCCTCGACCTGCGCCGGCGCCTCCAAGAGCTCGGCGACCGGCTGCTCCCACGCGCCGTCGCGGCGGTGGGCATGGACTTGGAGCGCCGCGAGAGCCTGCACCATCCGCATGCCAGCAACGGCAAGCGCGTGGCGCGCCAGCGCACGATGTTGTTCCGCGGCAAGAAAGAGCGCAAAGCGCTGCAGGGCTTCCTCGGGCCGGAACTCGCCAAGGATCTGGACTCGGCCCACCGCAGCGCGCATCTGCAGATCGGCCTCGACGAACGCGTCGCCTTCTGGGGACTGCGCTGGGAGAAGGACGCCTGGTTCGACCTCAACGTGCTGGTCAAGCGCGCTGAGGAAGGGGAGGGGCGCGCGGCCCTCACCGAGGCCTGCGCACGCGCGCCCGGCTACAGCTTCGAAGTGAACGGCGGCGGAGCGCGGCCGCTGGAGAAGGTCGGCGAGCGTGACTGGCGCGATCTCGCCGGGTTCTTGGAGCCGGGCAAGCACGCGGCCGAGGCGGTCATCCGCATGCCTTCCGCGCAGGTGCTCAGCGCGGGCGCCGAGTGGCCCGAGCAGGTGATCTCCGATCTCTTGCGCTTGATCCCGCTCTTCCGCCTCGGCTGTTGGACGGCGGACAGCCCCAGCGGCGCGCGCTGGTAGGGAAGCGCTAGGGCAGCGCTGAACAAGTCATTCCGTCCCGGACGCGGTCCTCGCGGCCGGTCTCAGCGTCGCCGGAA
>JAQBVK010000156.1 GCA_027623585.1 Planctomycetota bacterium | reverse complement strand
TCGGCACGCCCACCGAGCCCGACTTCCACGACCGCGATCTGGACCTCGCTCAGACGGAAGGACTCGAAGGCCGCGGCCGTCAAGAGATCGAAGAAAGTCTCTCCGCCGGCGGCGCGCGCAAGCACCGCTCGCAATGCATCGGCCAGCACCGCATCCGGCGCGAAGGCGCCATTCACCTGGATGCGTTCCCGCCAGTCACTCAGATGCGGCGAAAGGTAGAGACCGGTGCGAAAACCGGCAAGCGTCAGGCCCTGCGCCAGCGCGTGGGCCAGGGTGCCCTTGCCCTTGGAACCGGCGACGTGCAGCACGGCGTAGGAGCGTTCCGGATGCCCAAGCGCCGCAACCAGCCCGCGCATGCCGTCTAGGCTGAAGCGAGCGGCCCGCGGCCGCGCGCAGGTCTCGTAGTCCGTGCGCGCTCCCAGCGCCCGCCACAAGGAAACCAGCCGATCGTCCATGCGTTTTCGATTCAGGATCACCGCTCCTCGTCCGATGCACAGGGTAGCCTTTTCCAGGCCTCCGGCCTGAACCCATGAATCAGCCCTACGGCATCCTGCCCGCCGAATTCGGCGACTTAGGCTTGCGCCATGAGGTGGACGTGTTCGTCTATCGCTTCGGCGCGGTTGGCCCCGAGTATCTGCTGCTCCGGCACGAGCCGCAGCACGAGGAAGCTTGGCGACCCGTCACGGGGAGCGTCGGATTGAATGAAGATTTGCGGCGCGCAGCCATGCGTCGCGTCCGGGCCGAGCTCGGCCTCGACTACGCGCACGACCTGGTTGCCCCCCCCTCCGGTTTGCTCGAAGAGATCGGCGACCTGCAACTCGTGCACTGGCCAGTGGGCTTTCAACTCGCGCGAGGAGCCGAACTCCTGCGTCCTCAAGAGCACGTCACTGCCTTGCAGTGGGCAGTGTTCGCCGCCGCGCTCGAAGCCCTCAACAACGGAGCGCATCGCCGCAACTTGCTCCAGCTTCACCTGCGCATCGCAGCCTGAGCCTCGCCCGGGCAGTTTTTCAGCCGCCGGACGAATCGTCACTCGCCGCCGCGCGGGACTGACGAGTGAGACGCCGCAGCGTTGCCTGCATGCGACGGTAGAGCCCGATGTCGACCGCGGGCATGCCTTGAACGCTCGCGCCGGGCTTGATGTCGTTGCCGACCGTGGCGGAGCCGCCCACGACTGCACCGGCGCCGATCGAAACGTGTCCCGTGATCCCAGCCTGACCGCCGACGATCACGCCGTCGCCGAGCTTCGCGCCACCGCTGACTCCCACTTGTCCGCACAGGACCACGGCGCGTCCGATCTGCGCGTTGTGGCCCACTTGCACCATGTTGTCGAGGATGCTGCCGTCACCGATCACGGTCGGGCGGAAGGTGCCGGCGTCCACGCAAGATCCGGCGCCGATCTCCACTTCGTTCCCGATCTGCACACCGCCCACCTGCGGCATCGCCAGATGCCGCTTGCCGTCCCAGGCGTAACCGAATCCGGGCGCGCCGATCACGACGTTCGCATGAACCATGCAGCGCGCTCCCAAATGCACGCCGGCATAGATCACGACACCGGGACCGAGTTGGGTGCGCTCGCCCACGATGGAGCCCTTGCCGACGCTGACGCGTTCGCTCAAGACCGCGCCGGCGCCGATCGCAGCCCCTGATCGCACGACGCAACCGGGACCGATCACGCAGGCGGCGCCGAGCGTCGCACCTTCTTCGACCAAGGCCTGTGGATGAATGCGGACCGGACCGCGGGGCGGTATCGCCGAGGGCTCGTTGCGCGGCGGCAGGCCGCAGAAGTGACGAGCCAAGATCGTTGCTGCGAGCGATGGGCTCTTCACGCGCACGCAGGTGCGCCCGGCGGCATCGGCGGCGCTCTCGATCAACAGCAGGCCCGCCTTGCAAGCTGCAAAATCGGCGCGTTCCGCCAGGCCCGGACCGCGGCCTCCCAAACCGGGATGGATCGAGAAAAAGGCGACGTCTTCGGGGCCGGCCTCACGCAAATCCCGTACGCGCGAAAGCAAGCGTCCCGGCTCGCCTTCCAACTGGCCACCCACCAGCGCAGCGATCTCGGAGGCCGTAAGCGGATCCATCGTCAGCGCGACTAGTATAGGAGCGATGACGAAGGATTCAGCGCAGCCTTGCATCGCGCTGACGGTCGAGTTGCTGGAACCGCCGCTCTACACGGGACGGCGCCGGTATCAGCTCTTTCCGGAGTACGTCGAGTGCCTGCGCGCCGCCGGCGCCGACGCAGTGCTCATTCCGGCGGACGCGCCGCCTGAGGAAGCGCTGCGCATCCTCGCCCGCTGCGACGGACTCCTGCTCACGGGCGGTGACGATCCGGATTTACGCGGACTCGGCGGTCCCGCGCCGCTGCCGGTGTGCAAGCCGGTTCCGCTCGTGCAGCAAGAGCAGGTGCTCGCGCTCGCGCGCGAAGCCCTGCGCCGCGATCTCCCGCTGCTCGGTGTCTGCCTGGGGCACCAGATTCTGGGACTCGCCAACGGCGCGCCCTTCGTTCAAGACCTTCCGAACGCCGGCGCGCATGGCGGCGGCGCGCGCCACGTGGTCAGACTCACCGAAGGCTCCCGTTTGGCGCGACTCTCGGGAAACGTCACGATCGAGGTCTCCTCCTTCCATCACCAAGCCCTCGCGGCGCCCGGTGAAGGCGCGATCGCCGTCGGCTGGTCCGACGACGCCGTGCTCGAAGCCGTCGAGATCCCGGGACGCCGCTTCGCGCTAGGCGTGCAGTGGCACCCCGAACGCGATCCTGCGGCCGCCGCGAGTCGCGGCTTGTTCGCCGGTTTCTGCGCCGCGGCGCGCGACTATCGTGGAATCAAAGCATGAGCAGGCGCGAATCACTCCAGAAAGCCCATCGCGAGCTGGCGGCCCGCGACAAGCGCCGCATGGTGGCGGTCGCCGCGACGGCGGGTCTGGCGCTGCTCCTGTTCGTGACCTTGGAATTCACGAACAAGAAGCCCGCGCCCGCGGAGGTGCAGGACGCGATCAACGACCACCAGAGTCTCGCGCTCGCGACGGTGAACCACGAGCTCCTGGCCGGTGTCCGCGACGCCACGCTGTCTGAACAGGTCGAGTTGGAAGCGGATGCCTCCGCCCACTTGGCGGCGAATGCGCGCACCTTGCTGCCCTCGATTCTGCAGCGCCTGGGCGAACCGGCGTTCCCGTTCACGGAACTCGCAACGCGTACGAACGAATTGCGCGGCGAATTGTTCCGCATGCGCGGCACCGTGATCGAAGCCGGGCTGCGCACCCGCGGCGTCGGCGCGGCTCCGGAGTATTGGACCGTGTTGCGCAGTGACGGCGGGCACGAGGCGGTGCACGTCTCGGTCATCGAACCTTCACGCCGCTACCAGCCCGGCGATTGGGTGCTCGCCGACGGCTATTACTTGAAGCGTCATTCTCTCCCCGTTGGCGCCGAGCGCCGCACACTGCCGCTGTTCTTCGGCTGCACGATTCAGGCTTCGGTACCGCGCGCGGAGCCTGCGCAGAGCCCGGACCTCGGACTGTTGTCCTCGGTGGTGGACCCTCCGATGGGCGTGGAGTCCTCGCCCGACATGGACGCGACCTGGCATCTGTCGAACGTCGCCATGACCTTGCGGGAAGATCCGGAAGCGCTCGACGCCGCCTTCGCCGACACTCCTTGGCTGAGCCCCGAACTGCTTGCGAAGTTCAACGAAACACCTGAGGCCTATCGGGGCGCGGCCGTGCGCGTCGGCGGCTCGGTGTTCCACGGTTCGCGCCGCGTCACCGCCGAGAATCCGGTACGCACTCCCTTCTTGAGTGAAGGGTGGCTGCGCAACTCGAACTACGGCGAGTACCCGATCTTGGTGCGCACGCCAGGGCGTTTCGACTGGGAGAAGGTGCTCTCGGCCTGGGAATTCCGCGGCTGGTTTCAACAGATGTGGGCCTACGAGGACAGTGAACTGAACGAGAAGGGCCAGGGCAACTGGCGGCGGGTGCCGTTGATCGTGTTCGCCGATGCGCGTCCGATCCGCGCCGAAGCTCCCCCCTTCGCCGGACAAATCGTCTGGGTGGTGTTCGGCATGTTGGTGCTGCTGGGCGCGGTGTTGTTCACGATGGTGATGCGCGACCGCGCGCGCGCGCGCCAGGCGGAGGAGCAACTACTGAACCGGCGTCAGAAGCGCCGTCAAGTATGAGCGAGGCGTCCGCAATGGATCCGCATTGCGCCGCGCCGGAGTTCGGTCACGGGCACTTCGAACGCGCGCTGGTGCGCGCCGTGCGCCGGCTCCATCCGGCGCCTTCACGAGTGCTCGCAGTGCTCGACCGCGGTGCAGCGCTCTTGTGCGAAGCACCTCTGCGACGCGCGCTCGCCACTCTCGAGTTGCCCGCGCGCGTGGTGCCCGCGCCGCACGGCGAAGCCAACAAGACTTGGGAGAAGGCGGGCGCGCTGACTCGCCGTCTGCTCGCCGCCGGATGTGACCGAGGCTCTCTCGTGGTCGCGGTCGGCGGCGGCGTGTGCACCGACCTCGCCGGTTTCGCCGCGGCAACGACGATGCGCGGCGTGCGCTGGGGCGTTTGCCCGACGACTCTGCTCGGCATGGCCGATGCCGCTCTGGGCGGCAAGACCGCCGTGAACTTGCCGGAGGGCAAGAATCTCGCGGGCTGCTTCTGGTTTCCCGAGTTCGTGATCGCCGACGCGGCCGTGCTGCGCAGCTTGCCCGAGCGTGAGTGGTCCTGCGGTCTCGGCGAAGTCGTCAAGAGCGCGATGCTCCACGGTGAGGCGGCCCTGCGCCGGCTCGAGCGAGCGACGCCTTCCGCACTGCGCAGGCCCTCTCCGGAACTGCTCGCCGCGGTCAAGGCCGCCGCCGCGCTGAAGTTGCGCGTGGTGCGCGCCGATCCGCGCGAAGGCGGCGAACGCGCCTTGCTGAACCTCGGCCACACCTTCGGGCACGCGCTCGAGACCGCGGCGGGACCGCGGCGACTCGCGCACGGCGAGGCGGTCGCGCTCGGCCTCTTGGTGGCCGTGCGCTTCTCCGCGGGCCAAGGACTGGCGTCCGCGGCGTACGCGGAGCGCATCGAAAGCCTGCTGACGCGCTGTCGGCTGCCCTTGTGCTATCCCGGCGCGCTGCCCTCGCGGGCGCGACTCACGGCCTTGCTCGCGCGCGACAAAAAGGCCAGTGCAAAAAAATTGGATTTGGTGCTGCCGATCGCTCCCGGCCACAACGTGATCGTGGCCGGCGCGGCGCCGCGCGATGCGGCCCGGGCCATCGAGGAAGCGCTCGGTATGCGCACCGCGCGCGGTTAGAATCGCGTAACTCGGCCGCCCCAACCATGCCCCGCAGGGACGACCTCGAAAGCATCCTCCTGATCGGATCCGGCCCGATCGTCATCGGCCAGGCCTGTGAGTTCGACTATTCCGGAACTCAGGCGATCCGCGCGCTGAAGGAAGAGGGTTACCGGGTCATCCTGGTCAACTCGAACCCGGCGACGATCATGACCGATCCGGAATTGGCCGACGCCACCTACGTCGAGCCGATCACGCCGGAGTCCGTCGCGCGCATCATCGAAAAGGAGCGGCCCGACGCGCTGCTGCCGACGATGGGCGGCCAGACCGGCTTGAACACCGCGATGGCGCTGCATGAGCAGGGCGTGCTGCAAAAGTGCGGCTGCGAACTGATCGGCGCGCGCTACGAGGTGATTCGCAAAGCCGAGGACCGCGACGAGTTTCGCCAGGCGATGACCAAGATCGGGCTCGGCAGCGCCCCCTCCGAGATCGCGCACACCATGGATCAGGCGCGCGCCGCGATGGAGAAGATCGGGCTGCCCTGCGTGATCCGGCCGGCCTTCACCCTCGGCGGCAGCGGCGGAGGCATCGTCTGGAACGTCGAGGAGTTCGAGACCATCGCGCGCCGCGGGCTGTACCTCTCGCCGGTCAACGAGATCCTGGTCGAGAAGTGTCTGCTCGGCTGGAAGGAGTTCGAGATGGAGGTGATGCGCGATTGCAAGGACAACTGCGTGATCGTGTGCTCGATCGAGAACTTCGATCCGATGGGCGTTCACACCGGCGACTCCATCACGGTGGCGGCTGCGC
>JAQBVK010000155.1 GCA_027623585.1 Planctomycetota bacterium | reverse complement strand
TGCAGGCGATCCACGCTGGGCTGGCCATAGACCGCACAGGTACTCGAAAACACAAAGGGCACACCGGGCAAGCGCTCGCAAAGATGCAGGACCGGCATCAGGTTCTGGCGCCAGTAGTGCAGGGGCTTGGCCACGCTCTCACCGACCGCCGCGCGCGCGGCGAAATGGATCACGCCGTCGAAACTCCCACGCGCGGCGAGCGCCGCAGTCAACGCCCGGGCGTCGGTCAGATCGGCTTCGACGCACTCGCCGTCCCACGACGCGCGATGCCCGGTCGAGAAGTCGTCGAGTGCCAAGACCTCATGACCCGCCGCGCGCAAGAAGCGCGCGGTCGTGCTGCCGATGTAGCCGCAGCCGCCGGTCACGAGGACGCGCATCATGGAATTCTAGCGAGGCTCGCCGCGCGTCTTCCACCACGCGGTCCATCGCTCGCGCTGGGATGGCAGGTCGTCAATATCGGAGCCGTCCGGCGCCGACTGCGCTTCACCCGTCAGAGTCTGGAGTGCGCGGTGTGCAGCGCGAAACAAACTGCGATCGGCTGGATCCAGCGCCTCCAGCAGCAGCGGAACATCAGACATTTCGCCGGAGGCGCCGAGGAGGACAATCGCTTCAACGCGCACGGCTTGGCGGGCATCGCCGATCAAGCCGCGCGCCAGGGAGGCGACGTAGGCGCGCTCCGTCGCGGCGAAGCGCACTGCGAGTTGCTCAAGCGAGACCGCCACGACGCGCTCGTCGGGATCGCTCAGCGCGCGCCCGAAGATCGAGATCTCGTCATTGAAGCGCCGCGCAGCGAGGAAACGCGCCGCGCTGAGGCGGAGATCCGGATCGGTGTGGAATCGCAGCGCCGCGCGCGCGTCCTCGACGCTGTGGATCTCGCCGAGTTCGAAGGCGCGCAGACGAGCAAGCGCTGCCGCTTCGCGGGGACCGAGTTCGATGCCCTCCAGAGCAAGCTCGATCGCGCGGGTCGCGCGCGGCCGGTCGCCAGCGCGCTCCCATAACCAAGAAGCGCGCTCCCACCACGCCGGCGCCGACGCTCCAGCGCCGGGATCGCTCGCCGCGAGCTCCATGCGTTCCGCCGCCGCCCCCCAATCGCCCTCCTGCTCGAGATAACCGGCGCTGCGCCGCCACGCGCGCAGTCGCTCGGTCTGGTCTTCGTAAGTCAGATCGAGCAACTCGGCCGCGGCACGCGGCTGGCCGACGCGAGCAAGCTCGTCGGCGAGCGCGAGGCGGAGCTCGAAGTCGTCAGGAGAGTCTTCGAGCAGACAACGTCGTGCCGCAAGTGCGGACTCGTCGTTTCCTGCCGCATCCGCCAAACGCAAGCGGCGCTCGAAATACGCGCGATCCGCGCGCTCGGGGAAGTCTCGCTCCCAGCGCTCAAGGCTGAGCAGGGCCGCATCGAAATCGCTGCGCGCCTCGGCATCGTCCGCGCGCGCCAACCAATATCCCTCGGAGGTCAAAGCGCCCTGGCCTCCTCCGGAAAGAGGGAAAGGATCGGCTGAGGCGCATGCTGCCGGCAGCAGCGCGCACAGCAGGCTCAGACGCGCAAGCACGCGAGCGTCTCCCAGAAATGGGGAAATGATTTCGCGACGCAGGCGGCGTCATCCGGCTCGAGGCCAGGGTTGAGCAACGCGGCCACCCCTGCCGCCATCGCGGTGCGATGATCCCCCGCCGTGATCACCTGGCGCGCGCGCGGCGCGGCCGGATGGCCGGGTCGCGCACCGCCCGCTCCGGGGCGAATCGTCAAGCTGTCCTCGCTCGCTTCCACCCGCGCGCCGCAAGCCTCGGCGAGTTGAGTCATTGCAAGGATGCGGTCGGACTCCTTGAGACGCAGGCGCGATAGCCCGGTGAAGCGGCCGCCTTGCGGGATGTGCGACGCGAGGACCGCCAAGGCCGGTCCGCAGTCCGGCGAGCCGTCGAGGTCGACGATCAACTCCCGGCGTCGCGCCGATGGGCCAGGGAGCAACTCCACTCCCTGCTCGCCCGGCAGCCAGGTCAGCCAGTCTTCACCGCGCAAGCGCCGCAACAGCGCCGAATCCGCGTGACGGGAGTTCCACGGCCGAGCCACGAGCACGCTGCGCCGCAACAGGATGCAGGCCACGGCGAAGAACACCGCGGCGCTCGGATCGGCCATCACTCGGAAGCGCGCACGCGCGCCGAAGCCCGGCGCTTGTTCCCAGACACTGCCGCCTTGCGCTTCCAGCAGCGCGCGCGACCCGCGCACCTGACGCAGCATCTCAGCCGTCAGCTCCAGGTAGCCGCGCGAACCGACCCGTTCAGCGAGCGACCAGGTCATGGCGCCGTCTCCGGCGGCCATCCAGAGCGCGGACAAAGTTTGGCTGCTGCGCAAGGCGCCGATCTCGACGCGGCGCGTTCCGAAGCCGCCGGCGCCGCGCACTTCCATCCAGCATCCGGCGGAATCGTTGCCGGTTTGGATCGACGCGCCCATCTCCGTGAGCAGGGTGGCAAGCTCCTGATGCGGTCGAGCGGCCAGAGTCGGCGCAAGACGGAAGCGCGCCGGAGCGGAGCCGGCGCCAACCACCGCCATCAAAAAACGCAGGGTGGAAGCGCCTTCGCCCACCGCAATGGCGTCAGCGGTGCCGCGCAGCTGCTGCGGAGTCCGTCCATACAAAGTCAGCGTCGCGTCATCAGCCCCGGGCGTTCCATCCCAGTGGCTTTCGACGCCGAGCGCGACGAGGGCGGCGAGGAGTTCCGCAGAATCGCGACAGCCCGACACCCCTTGCACGCGGCTCTCTCCGTCCGCGAGCGCCGCTAGAACCAAGGCGCGCTGGGACGTGGACTTGCAGCCTGGGAGTCCGATCACTGAAGGAGCCGTCCGCACTTGGCCATCGTAGCGCGCACCCTAAGATGGAGTCGTGAACTCCTCCTGCTCCACGGCGCCGGCTTCTGGCACCGGCTACCCCGGCGGTTTGGCTATTCCCGGATGGAACCTCGTCTACCGCGGCAAGGTGCGCGACGTGTATCACCACGCTTCGCATCCCGGCATGGCGCTGATGGTCGCCAGTGACCGCTTGAGCGCCTTCGACGTCGTGATGAAGGAAACGGTGCCCGACCGCGGCCGCATCCTGACCCACATCACCGAGCATTGGTTGCGCGCGGTCGAGAACTGGATGCCTGCAGCGCGCGTCACGGTGCGCGTGGAAGAAATCCCCGACCTCCCGGATTCCGTCCACGCAGTCTTGCGCGGCCGCAGCACCTGGACCAGGCTCGCCGAGCGCTTGAACGTCGAGGTGGTGCTGCGCGGTTGGTTGGCGGGCAGCGGATGGCGCGAATACGAAGCCACGGGCCGTCTCTGGGAGCATGCTTTGCCGAGCGGTCTCCAAAACGCTTCTCGCTTGCCGGAGGTGCTGCACACGCCCACCACCAAAGCGGAGAAGGACGAACCGATCGATTGGAAACAAGCGGAAGCGCTGATCGGATCGGCCGCCGAAGCCGCGCGCGTGCACGAAATCGGCTTGAGACTCTTCCAGCAAGCCACCACCCAGTGCCAGGCCAAAGGCGTCGTCCTCGCCGACACCAAGTTCGAGTTCGGCCGAGTGAACGGCGAGCTGGTCTTGATCGACGAGGTGCTCACGCCCGACTCCTCGCGCTATTGGCCTGCGGACCGCGTCGTCGCCGGGCAAGAACCGCCCTCGTGGGACAAGGAAATCGTGCGCAGTTATCTGCGCAGCCTCAAGGAGTGGAACCGCAAGCCGCCGCCGCCGCCGATCCCGGCGGAGGTGATCGCGAAGACGCGCAGCCAGTACCTCGAGATCTGCACGATCCTGACCGGCTCGCTACCGGAAGGCATCACCGGATAAGTCCGCTTCAGAGCGCGCGGGCGGCACGCACGACCGCGACTTCGAGCAGAGCCACGTCGGCGGGTGTCACGCCGGCGAGACGTCCGGCCGCACCGAGCGTGGCCGGGCGCGCGCCGAGCAGGCTCTGGCGCGCCTCGATCCGCAGCCCGCTCACGGCCGCATAGTCGAAGGCGTCGGGGATCGCGGCAACTTCGCGTTCGGACGCACGCTCCACCCAAGCGTTCTGCCGTCGCGCGTATCCCTCGTAGAGCACGTCGGATTCGAGCGTCTCCACGTCTCCGCGCGTCAGCCCGATGGATTCCAATTCCGGCGCGAGCGGCCGCAGCTCCTCGATCGTGCCGCCCGGCGCCCGCAAGCGATCGATCAAGGCGCGGCGCTTACCGCTGGTGCCATCGTCCTCCGGATCACGCCGCTCGGTCAACAAGGCGCGCGCGCGCGCCAAGCGTGCGCGTCGCTCGTCGAGTACGCGATCTCGCCGCGGTTCGGAGAGTCCGAACTCTTGCGCGCGCGGCGTCAGACGCAAGTCGGCGTTGTCTGCGCGCAGCAGCAACCGGTACTCCGCCCGCGAGGTGAACATGCGGTAGGGTTCACTCGGGTCACAGGTCACGAGATCGTCGACCAGCACGCCGACGTAGCCCTCGTGCCGCCCGAGCACGAATTCACGGCCGTCGCCGCGCGCGCGCAGCGCGGCGTTGGCTCCCGCCACTAGTCCCTGCGCTGCGGCTTCCTCGTAGCCGCTGGTGCCGCAGATCTGACCGGCCAGAAACAGCCCCGGCCAGTCGCGCGCTTCCAGCGTGCGGCGCAGCGCGCGCGGAGCGACGTGGGTGTACTCCACCGCGTAGCCGTGCTGCACGATCCGCGCGCGCTCCATGCCGACGCAGGTGCGCACGAAGGCCTCCTGCACCTCCGCGGGCAGCGAGGTGCTGATTCCGTTCGCATACAGCAAGGGCGAATCCCAACCCTCGGGCTCGAGGAAGATGGTGTGCTGATCCTTCTCCGCGTAGCGCACCACCTTGTCCTCCAAGGAAGGACAGTAACGCGGTCCCACGCCTTCGATGCGGCCGGCGTACATCGGCGACTCGTGCAGATGCTCGCGCACGATTGCGTGGGTGGCGGCGGTGGTGCGCGTGAGCCAGCAAGAAATCTGTGGCCGAGTGAGCGCGGAAGTAAGGAAGGAAAACGGCGTGGGATCGAGGTCGCCCGGCTGCTCGGCCAGCGCAGCGTAATCCACTGAGTCCGCGGCGAGGCGCGGCGGCGTCCCGGTCTTGAGGCGCGCGGTCGGCAATCCGAGCGCGCGCAAAGCAGCGCCCAGCGGCGCCGCTCCACTCTCTCCTACACGGCCGCCGGCGCGCTGCTGCAGACCGGTGTGCATCACGCCTTCGAGAAAGGTCCCGGTGGTCAACACCACGGCGCGCGCGCGGAGTTCGCTCCCGTCGGCGAGGCGAACGCCTGCGATCGCACCCTCTGGCGACCTCAGGAAATCCACCGCCTCACCCTCTACTGTCTCCAACCCTTCCTGCGCCGCGCACATAGCTTGCGCAGCCGCTTCGTACGCATCGCGGTCGCACTGAGCGCGTGGGCTACGTACGGCGCGACCCTTGCTGGTGTTCAACATGCGGAACTGGATGCCGGCCGCGTCGGTGATGCGCCCCATCCAACCTCCCAGCGCGTCGACTTCACGCGCGAGTTGCCCCTTGCCGATGCCTCCGATCGCAGGATTACAGGACATGCGCCCCACCGCATCCGCGCGCAGCGTCAACAACGCGGTGCTCGCGCCCATGCGCGCCGCTGCAGCGGCCGCCTCCAGACCGGCGTGGCCCCCGCCCACCACCACAACGTCGAATGCGCGCACACTCATGATTCGTCTCACCAAGGATCTCCGACCCCCCCGAGCCCGGTATTCTAGAACGGGTGATGCTTGGCTTGACCCTGGTGCTCGCGCTATCCGCCGCTCCGCCGCAAAACGGCGGTAGTTCGCTGGAAACGTGGCTGGCGGATCTCGAGCGCCGCACCGCCGTGCGGCGGGCGCACGCCGCCGAGGTCTGGTCCGCCGAAGGCCCGGCTTGGTTGGCCGGCGAAGCCCATCGACTGCCCACGTTGCTCGAAGCGGCGCCGGAGCTTCAGGGACCGGTCCTCAGCACACTCGAGAAAGCGCTCTCCGAAGGCAAGGCCGCGGCTTCCTATCCGGCGTTGCTGCAACTGCTCGGCAAGCTCATGAATCCGGCCGGCGCGGAGCGCGTGTTCG
>JAQBVK010000154.1 GCA_027623585.1 Planctomycetota bacterium | reverse complement strand
GCATGCGCTCGAGAGTGCCGGTGTCGTAGTGGCCGCTGCGAAAAGCCTCGCTCTGCAGAATTTGCAGCGCCAAGCCGGCGCTGGTGGTCACGCCGCCGACGTGCAATTCCTGCAGCACGCGCACCATGCGGCGCCGCGCCTGCTCACGGTCGCGCCCGTGCACGATCAACTTGGCGAGCATCGAGTCGTAGTAGGGCGTCACCTCCATACCGCGATACATCCCCGAGTCCACGCGCACGCCGGGACCGCCGGGCAGCCGAAGGTTGGTGATGCGCCCAAGGCTGGGCATGAAGTTGTGCTCCGGATCCTCGGCGTTGAGCCGCACCTCGATCGCGTGTCCGCGCGGCATCGAATTCACCAGCGCATCGGCGCGTTGTCCGGCCGCCACGCGGATCATCCATTCGATCAGGTCGACGCCCCAGACTTCTTCGGTGATGCCGTGCTCCACCTGGATGCGCGTGTTCATCTCGAGGAAGTAGAACTCGCCGCGCGACCACAGGAATTCGACGGTTCCGGCGCTGTGATAGCCAACCGCCTGTGCGGCGGCGACTGCGGCGGCACCCATGCGCGTGCGCGTGGCCTCGTCCACGGCCGGAGAAGGGCACTCCTCGATCAGTTTCTGATGGCGGCGCTGGATCGAGCATTCGCGTTCGCCGAGGTGGACGACGGTGCCGTGCCGATCGCCGATGACCTGCACCTCGACGTGACGCGGCTCGTCGAGGAACTTCTCGAGATACATGCGGCCGTCTCCGAAGGCGGATGCCGCCTCGCCGCTCGCGGTGCGAAACGCGGATTCAAGTTCGCGAGGCTCACGCACGATGCGAATGCCCTTGCCGCCGCCGCCCGCCGAAGCCTTGAGCATCACCGGATAGCCGATGTCCTTCGCAATGCGCGCGGCTTCCACCGCGTCGGCGACCGGTTCAGTGGTGCCCGGCACCACCGGCACGCCGGCCGCCACCATGGCTTGACGCGCGCGCAACTTGTCGCCCATCGCGTCCATCGCGGCGGCGGGCGGACCGATGAACACCAGACCAGCCTGCTCGACGGCGCGCGCGAACTCGGCTTTCTCGGCGAGGAATCCGAATCCAGGATGAATGGCTTCCGCGCCGCAGCGCCGGGCGGCTTCGATCAGCAGATCGGCCCGCAGATAGGTTTCGGCCGCGGTGTTGCCCGGCAGCCGCACCGCCTGGTGGGCGAAACGCACGTGCAGCGCGTCGCGGTCGGCGTCCGAGTGCACCGCAACGGTCTCGATGCCGAGGTCACGGCAACTGCGTTGAATGCGCACCGCGATCTCGCCGCGGTTGGCGATCAGGATTCGCCGAAAGGGAGGAGCTTCGGACACGCGCCGCGATCAGAGAGGAATTGAACCGTGCTTGCGAACCGGATTCTGTTCGCGCTTGGTGGAGAACAATTCGAGCGCGCGGATCAAGCGCGGCCGCGTGTCAGCGGGTCGGATCACGTCGTCAAGCAGCCCGCGTTCGGCCGCTTGGTATGGATTCGCGAACTTCTCCCGATAGTCTGCGATCAGTTCTCGTTCCTTGGCTGCGGGGTCCTGGGCAGCGGCAATCTCGCGCCGGAAGATCACTTTGGCGGCGCCTTCCGCCCCCATCACGGCGATCTCGGATCCGGGCCACGCCACGTTCCAGTCGCCGCGCGTCGGCTTCGAGGACAACACGCAGTAGGCGCCGCCGTAAGCCTTGCGAGTGACCACCGTGAGCTTGGGAACGGTGGCTTCGCAATAGGCGTAGAGCAACTTCGCGCCGCGCCGAATGATGCCGCCGTGTTCCTGCGCGGTGCCGGGCATGAAACCGGGCACGTCTTCGAAAGTCACCACCGGAAGGTTGAAGCAATCGCAGAAACGCACGAAGCGCGCCGCCTTTTCGCTGGCGTCGATGTCGAGCACTCCGGCCAACACCGCCGGCTGGTTCGCGACGATGCCGACCGGGCGTCCGCCGAGCCGCGCGAAGGCGGTCACAATGTTGCGCGCGAAGGCGGCCTGCACCTCCAGCAGATCACCGTCGTCCACCACCGCGCGCAGCACCTTCTTCATGTCGTAGGGCTGGCTCGGCGAGGCCGGCACGAGTTCGTCGAGTTCCTCCGCGCGGCGGTCCACCGGATCGCTGCAACTTGCGCGCGGGGGATCCTCGGTGTTGTTCGCCGGCAGGAAAGACATCAGGCGCCGGATCTGCGCCAGGCATTCGGCGTCGTCTGCGGCCGTGAAGTGGGCGACCCCGCTCTTCTCGGCGTGGACGCGCGCGCCCCCGAGTTCCTCACTGGTAACCTCCTCGTGGGTCACGGTCTTGACCACGTCGGGGCCGGTGATGTGCATCGTGGAGGTGCCTTCCACCATCCAGATGAAATCGGTCAGCGCCGGCGAGTACACCGCTCCCCCCGCGCACGGTCCCATGATCGCGCTGATCTGGGGGATCACGCCGCTGGCCAGTGTATTCCTCAGAAATAGGGAAGAATATCCTGCGAGCGAAACCACGCCTTCCTGGATGCGCGCGCCGCCGGAATCGTTCAGTCCGATCACCGGCATGCCGCACTTCATCGCGAGGTCCATCACCTTGCAGATCTTGGCGGCGTGTTCCTCCGAGAGGCTGCCGCCGAAGACCGTGAAGTCCTGCGCGAACACCGCCACAGGACGGCCGCCGATCGCGCCGGTGCCGGTGACGACGCCGTCGCCGAGTGGCCGTTGTTGGTCGAGCCCGAAGTTGGAGGAACGGTGCCGGACGAAAGCGTCGCTTTCCTCGAAAGAGCCTTGGTCGAGCAGCAAGTCGAGCCGTTCGCGGGCGGTGAGTTTGCCCTTCTTGTGTTGGGCTGCGATGCGGTCCTCACCTCCGCCGAGGCGGGATTCGGCGCGCAAGGCCGCCAAGCGGTCGTCGGCCGAGCTCATTCCGCCGCTCGCTCCTCGGCTTCATCGCGGAGCCACGGACCGCCCCCGCCCTCCACCAACTCACAGAGCACGCCGCCCGTGGTGTGCGGGTGCATGAAGGCGATGCGCGTGCCGTGGGCGCCGCCGCGCGGTTCGGGATCGATCATGCGCGCACCGCGCGCGCTCGCCGAGGTCACGGCCTCGCGGCAGTTCTCGACCGCGAGCGCGAGGTGATGCATGCCCGGTCCGCGACGGGCGAGAAACTTCGCAGCCGGAGAATCACTGCGGATCGGGTGCACCAGTTCGATGCGCGTATCTCCGGCCCACATCATCTGGACCTCGACGCCTTGGTCCTCGACCACTTCGCGTGCCCCTGCGCGCAGGCCGAGTACGTCGCGCCACAGTTGGGTCGCCGCGTCCAAATCTGCCACCACGACGGCGACGTGGTCCACTCCGAGCACTCGTGAAGCCATCGGCTTCGTATCGTACGGGCGCCATGCATGCCCCGCAGGTTCCCACAGCGGACGCGCTGCCCTTTCGCTTCCGGATGCGGACCCGCTGGTCCGACGACGACGCGCTGGGCGTGCTCAACAACGCGATCTATCTCACGCTCTGCGAGGAGGGCCGCTTGCGCTGGTGTGAACGGCTCGGGCTGCTCGCGGGCGCGACCGGCTTTCCCTTCGTTCTCGCCGCGAGTTCCCTGCGCTTCATCACGCCGGGCCGCGGCGGCGAAGAAGTGGAGGTGCAGATGGGCACCACGCGGCTCGGCCGCAGATCCTTCGATCAGGCCTATCGCATCCTGCGCGCCGAGGACGGCGTGGTCTGGGCCGAGGCGGAAGCCACCATGGTCACCTGGGACGCCGTGGGACGAGTGAGCGCGCCGATGCCCTCCGAGTTCCGCGCCGCGATCCTCGCGCACGAGCCCGGCCTGGCGAAGGCCGACTGATAGGATCGATTCTGCGGCGCGCCGCCAGCAGGATCAGTCAGCGGACTCCTTGAAGGGCGCGCCTGCGCGTAGCGCCTCGAGCAGTTCTTGCATGTCGTCGTGGAGCGGTGATTCGGATTCGACGCGCGCGCCGCTCTGCGGGTGCTCGAAACTCAAGCGCGCGGCGTGCAGCATGGCGCGTTCGGGCGTTGCCGTGCCCGCCGGAAGCATGCCGGGTCCGAAGTTGCGCGCGGTGTAGATCGAATCGCCGATCACCGGCAGATCGATGGAAGCGAGGTGCACGCGAATCTGATGCCGGCGGCCGGTCTGCGGCTTCGCGACGATCGACGCAAAGCCGTCGAAGCGCTCCTTCAATTCCCAGTAGGTGCGCGCATCGCGCGTCTGCGGTTCCGCGGAATTCGTCACGCGCTGCCGGTTCGGCTTCTTGCGATCCGGCACCAGCCTCGCTTCGATCCAATCACTGTTGAAGCGCGGGGTGCCGTAGCAGAGCGCCGCATACTCCTTCTCGACGCTGCGCTCGGCGAATTGTCCCATCAGATCCTCGAGCGCCTCACGCGTGCGCGCCGCCACGCACACGCCGCTGGTCTCGCGGTCGAGCCGATGCACGATGCCGGGACGATCCGCGCCCTGACCGATCGGCAGATTCGGACCGTAGCGGGCCACCAGCCAGTGCGCGATGCTCGGCCGAGCATCGCCCGGCGAGGTGCCGTGCATCATGAGCCCGGAAGGTTTGTCGAGGACCACGATGTGTTCGTCTTCGAGCAGCACGCGCGGCTCGAGCCCGCTGCCGATCACGGGGATCTCCGGCGGCGGCGGCAGCAGCTCGAGTTCCCAGCCGGCGTCCACCGCGAGCCCAGGACGGCGCTCGATTTCACCGTTGACGCGCATGCAGCCATCCCGGATCCAAGTTTGCAAGCGCGAACGAGAAACCGCAGGTTGCAGCAGTTCGAGCGATGCGACGTCGAGCCGCTGTCCGCGCTGTGTGGAGGTCACCGAGGCTTGCAAAGGGCGGGCGGCATTCACGACGAGAGGGGCGAAACCGCCCTGGACCCGGAGTCTAGATGAGAGCGCCCTCGACGAATTGTCCGAGGGTCCTGTGACACGCTTGGATAAACTGTCCGACCTCTTCGCGAGCATCCCCGCAGACGCATGACCCGGAACGCCCAGGCTTTTCAGCCGCTCCCTGTCCTCGCCCTCCTCAGCTTGTTGGCCTGCTCCGCTGCGGCGCTGCACGCCGCGCAGGAGCCCGCCCCGCCGCCCGAAAGCTACAAGGGTCTGGTCAGGATTCCGGCCGGCAACGTGGTGATCGGACTCACGGAGAAGGAGGCCACGCCGCTGATTCAGGCGGCGCGCACCCCTACCGATCGCTGGGTGATAGGCGGCGAAGTCGGTCAACACACCGAGTTTCTTCCGGAATTCGGGCTCGCGCCGACGCACGTCACGAACGAGATGTACCTGGAGTACGTCAACGCGACGGGCGCGCGTCCGCCGGCAACTTGGGCGAAGTTGAGCAAGGAGCAGATCGAGCAGTTGCTGCTGATCGGCAAGACCACCAACCCCGGCTACAAGTGGGACGAAGAAACCCAGGGGACGTGGTGGGAAAAGCATTGGAAAGATGAAGGCGTGAACTGGGAAATGCCCGCGACTCGTTCGCTGGAGCCGGTGGTCTTCGTGACTTGGAACGAGGCGATGGGCTACTGCACCTGGGCCGGCCTGCGCTTGCCAACCGAGGAAGAACTCGTACGCGCCGGGCGCGGCGACGAGTCCCAGGACTACCCCTTCGGCAAAGAGTTCAACCGCAGCGCCGTGGCCCACAACGGGACCACGCCTTCGGGCCTCGCCTTCAAACGCGTGCCGGTGGGCATGCTGCCTGGCAATCGTTCCTCCTTCGGCATTCAGGACCTGGTCGGCAACGTCTGGAGTTGGACCAGCTCGGCTTACGTTCCCTACCCGGACTTTCCGAGCAGCGGACTGCGCGTGAAGGTCACCGAGGCGGGCGCGAAGCGTCTCGTGGAAAAACCCGTGATTCCGAATTGGGACGGTTCGCGCAAGGTCTTGAAGGGTGGAAACTACAGTTCGTCGCAGGAGTTTTGCCGCCTCGACGTGCGCGTGGGCTGTGACCCGAGCGCTGCCGTGTCGATGATCAGCTTCCGCGTCGCTTCGACTGGTGCGCCGGCTGCTGACGCGGCGATCCTGCGCGGCCGCTCGGTGCGCTCCAGCGTGCTGGGGTTCTCACCCGACCGTGACCTCGATCGCGCGCGTGTGC
>JAQBVK010000153.1 GCA_027623585.1 Planctomycetota bacterium | reverse complement strand
AGGAGCAATTGGTGCGCATCGGCCTAGTGAGCGCATGGCTGAGCCAGGACCAGGGGCGCGGCTGGATCACGATGATCGACCGACAGATGCAGGAAGCCGGCATGCCCGAGCCGATGCTCGCCTTGCTGCGTCAGGTCTCCGAGCAGCAGTACGACCTGATCCGCCAGCACGTCGAGTCGACCGAGGGCGAGCAGAGCGCGGGCTTCGACTTCGGCGCCGCGATGAATTCGATGGTCCCGCTGCGCAACGACGAGGAGATCGCGCCGCCCGAGCGGTCGGCCGAGGTTGGGTTCATGCAGGCGCAGTCGGTGGGCGGCATCGCGGTGATGATGCTGATGTTCGGCATGGTTGCCTGCGGCAGCACCTTGTTGCGCGAGCGCGAAACCGGCACGCTGCGCCGCTTGCTGGTCTCGCCGATGCCGCCGTCCAGCGTGCTGCTCGGAAAATTCATTTTCACCTTCACGATCGGCTTCATCCAACTGGTCTTCTTGTTCCTGATCGGCGAGGCCGCTTTCGGGATCGGCGTGTTCCGCGACCCGGTCACGCTGTTGGTGCACTCACTCGCCGTGACCGCTGCGGTCACCTCCTTCGGTCTGCTGGTCGCGGCGTGGGCGCGCACCAGCAAGCAAGCCGAGGGCGTCAGCACGCTGATCATCCTGGTCATGTCCTGTCTAGGCGGCTCCTGGTTCCCGCTGCAAGCCTTTGCGGTGCCGGTGCCGGTCGAACTGGCTATGAAGAGCACGCTTACCCACTGGGCGGTGAGCGGCTATCAGGGAATGTTCTGGCACGGACTCGCGTGGACGGATCCGGCGATGCTGCGCAAACTCGCGGTACTTCTCGGTTTTGCGATTTTCGCTGGGCTGGCGGCCAACGCCCTGTTCCGCAAACGCTACCTCGGGCGGCGTTAGCATTTGACCCGCATGCTGCTGCAAGGCAAGAGGGGTTTGGTCTTCGGCGTCGCCAACGAGCACAGTCTCGCTTGGCACATCGCGCGCTCGGCGAAGGAGCAGGGCGCCGAGCTGATGTTCAGCGTCGCCAGCGAGCGTTTCCTCCGGCGCGTGGCCCCGATGGCGGCTGAGGTGGGGGCGCCGGAGCCGGTGCTCTGTGACGTCTCAGACGATGCCGCAATCGAGAGCGCGGCTGCGCAGATTCGCGGCATGACCGATCGTCTGGACTTCGTGGTGCACGCGATTGCGAGCGCGAAGCGCGAGGAGCTGCAAGGACGCTTCCTCGACACCACGCGGGACGGATTTCGCTTCGCGAACGACGTCAGCGTGTACTCGCTGATCGCCTTGATCCGCGAACTCGAGCCGCTGCTCGTGCCCGGCTCTTCGATCCTGACGCTTTCCTATCTCGGCGCGGTGCGCGCGGTGCCTTCCTACAACGTGATGGGCGTAGCGAAGGCGGGTTTGGAGTCCGCGGTGCGCTACCTTGCCAACGATCTCGGCCCCGCCGGCATCCGCATCAACGCCATCAGCGCGGGCCCGGTCAAGACGCTGTCGGCATCGATTGTGAAAGGTTTCAAGGACAAGGTCGACCTGCAGCAGCAGGCCGCGCCGCTGCGCCGCAACGTCACGGGCGAAGACGTCGGCAACGCCGGACTGTTCTTGTTGAGCGAGATGTCGAGCGGCGTAACCGGCCAGGTGATCTACGTGGACTGCGGCTACGGGATCATGGCCGATTTCCTGACGCGCGAAGCCGGCGCCTAACTTCCGACTTCCGCCGGTCCCCAGAGGTGGATCAGGAGGAGGCTGGTGAGCGAAACCGCGGCCGCGGTCAGGAAGCCGAGCAGCACGGGCTTGAAGCCGGTTTGCCGCATCGTCGAGAATTTCGTCATCAGGCCGACGCCGGCGAGCGCCACGACCGTGAGGAACTTGGCCGCCGCTTTGAGATCCTCGTCGATGGCGCGATGCGTTTGCGCGCTGAGCCAATCGATGGCACCGAGCGAGTTGAGCAGCGCGAGCGCGAGGAAGCCGAGCACGAAGGCCGGAATGCTTTGGCGCAACATCACCCAGAACGGCAATTGGCGAGTTTCTTCGGTGCGATGAACGAAGGCCATTCCGACGATCACGAACGCCATCAGGGCGTTGCGCGTCAATTTCACGGTGGTCGCGATCTGGCCAGCGGACTCGCTGTACGCGAAGCCGGTGGCGACGACCTGCGAGGTGTCGTTCACGGCGCTGCCTGCCCAGGTGCCGAACACCGCGTCGTCGAAACCGAGCGCCCGGCCGAGCAGCGGATAGAGGAAGACTGCGATGGTTCCGAACAGGGTATTGGTACCGATCGCGACCGAGAGGTCGCGGTCGGAGGCGCCGATCGCCGGCGCCGTCGCGGAGATTGCGGTGTTTCCGCAGACCGCAGCGCCGACGCCGAGCAGCGTCGCCAACTTCCCCGGCACGCCCAAGAGGCGACCGACGAAGTGCGCCAGCCCGAGCGCGAGCAGCATCAGCAGCACGACCATCGAGAGCGCCTTGACGCCGACCGCCGCGATCGACTGAAGCGAGAGTGAGGCGCCTAAAAGCACGATCGCAAGGCGCAGCAGCGCGCCGTAGGCGAACCGAATGCCAGGGGCCAGCGCTGCGGGCATAGGGGAAAGATTGCCCACCAGGAGCCCAAGGACCACGGCCAGCAGCACGGCGCCCACCGAGACCCCGAACTGGCCGGGCAACAGGCTGTGCAGACCCAACGCGCCGAGCGCCACCAAGAGCGAGAGCGCGAGTCCGGGCAACCGCTGCATCAGGGTCTTGGCCTCCAAGAAGCGCCGCGCGCTATGGGGGATCGAGCCAAGGCCGATGCTACAATGCTGGCGTGCTCGAAACCACCCGTCAAGGGAGGCCCACCTCCACGCGCAGCACCAAGGGGCTTTCGCTCGAGGAGTTCATTCTCGAAACCACACGGATTCCGCAGGCCGAGTTGAAGATGGCGCAGTTGGAAGATCTCTTCCATCGACTCATTGTTCCAAATGCCCTGATCGAGCAGCACACGCGCTTTTCGGACGATCACTACAGCCGTAACCTGCTCTGTCGCACGCCGCGTTTCGACATGCTGGTCCTGGGTTGGAGGCAGGGCCAGATCAGCACGATTCACGATCACCTCGATTCGCGCAACTGCACGCGGGTGATGAGCGGCACTTTGCAGCAGCGGCTCTTCCGCGCCGTCGACGTGGACCAGAACGGCCGAACCGCGGTGGAGCTGATCGAGGAGGAGAATGTCGAGGCCGGCGCGCGGACGCGGCTGGACGCGGGCGGGATCCACCAGATGGGAAACGTGAGTCCAGAGAACTTGGTCACGCTGCACATCTACTCGGCGCCGCTTTCGGAAATCACCGTTTATGAGCCCGAGACCCAAAGCAGTTTCAAGAAGCGGCTGCGCTATTCGCTGGAAGACGAATTCGCCAGCGTCTGAACGGGGACCCGAGCGAAGCAAATTCCTAGCCGCGAGCGGCGGTGGGCACTCTTCGATAATCCGTTAAACTGAAGGCGTGGACGGAGATCCCACCTTTCGGATCCTCTGCATCGGCGGCAGCGACGCGAGCATGGGCGCTGGCGTCGAAATGGACGCTGCCGTGTGCCGCGCGCTCGGCTTCGAAGCCGTCACCGTCGTGACCGTTGAAACCGAGCAGTCCGAGCGCGGCTTGGAAGCCGTGCGCGTGCGCAATTCGGCCGCCGTGGCGAGTGAGATCGTGCGCGCCCTGATGAACGGCGTGGACGCGGTCAAGATCGGCGCGCTCGGGAACGAGACCATCACCGAGACCGTCGCAGAAACGCTGGAGCCTTGGACGCCGGACTTACCGATCGTGCTCGACCCGATTGCGCAGGCGAGCCGGGTCGCCCAAGCGGGCGTCGCTTTGAACACGCCGGCCGGCACACGCATGGCGCAGGAGCGGCTGTTTCCCTTGGCCGATTTGGTCACACCCAACCGCATGGAGTTCGGAACCGGCGAGGCTTACGAATCGTGCGGTGCGGTGGTCCGCAAGGGCGGCCACGACAATGAAGCGGAAGTGAGCGACCGCTTTTGGTCCCTGTTGCACGATCCGATCGAATTTCGTCGCCCGCGACTGCCAGGAGCGACCGCGGTGCACGGCACCGGCTGCGCCTTTGCGACGCTGGCAGCCTGTCATCTCGCGCGCTGCCGCGATGCGCTTCTCGCCGCGCGTGAAGCCGGCGACGTTCTGCACTCCTGGCTCGCGGGCCCGGGGCTCCAGAATGGACGCTTGGTGCCGCCGCCAACTCCTCGCCGCGACTGGCCACTCTCAATGCTCATGTCCCCCAATCCCGGGCATAGCGCCAGTCGAGATTGATCGTGCGGTTGGCGAGCTTGGCGATCAAGGGCGGCCGGCGTTTGAAGTGGCTGCGGCGCACGCGCTCGGCGATCGCGTCGAGAAACTCGGCTTCGAAGCCGAGCTCGATGAGCCGCGAGCGCGAATATCTGCGGTCCACCATGCGGTGGAGCAGCGCGTCGAGGGTCGCATAAGAAGCCCCGAGTTCTTGTTCGTCGGTCTGCCCTTCCCAGAGATCGGCGCTGGGCGGCCGATCGAGGATCTCGCGCGGCACGCCGAGCCGCTCCGAAAGGGCGTAGACCTGCCCCTTGTAGAGATCGCCGATCGGATTCAGCGCGCTCGCCATGTCGCCGTGCTGGGTGCCGTAGCCGAGCAGCAACTCGGTCTTGTTCGAAGTACCGAGCACCAGCGCGCCGTCGCGCGCGCTGCGGTCATAGAGCGCGACCATGCGCAGACGCGCGAGCACGTTGCCGCGCCGTAGCCGCGCGAGGGCGTCGTTCGGATCCGCCGAAATCCCGGCGGAGAGAAAGAGCGCGTCGGCGGCAGGGCTGACGTCGACTTCCTCCAACTGGACGCCGGCGTGCGCGGCGGATTCGCGCGCGAGTTCGAGGCTGGCGCTGGCGCTGCTGCGATACGGCATCGCCACCGCGAGCACGCGGTCCGGGCCGAGCGCGCGGGCTGCGAGCTCCACCACCAAGGCCGAGTCCACGCCGCCGGAAAGTCCGAGCACCGCGCGTCCAAGGCCGATGCGCTCGATTTCTTCACGCAGGAAGGCGACCAGCACCTGCTCCGCGAGGTCGAGCTTCAGGCCCGGAGGGGGGGGGAGGATCATGGCGTCCCGTCGTCTTCGCCGCGCAACGCGTCAGGATCTTCCAGCAGGCGCGCGAGGTGGAGCCGCACCAGTCCCGGTCGTGCGTCACGGCGCAACGGCGTCGCGATGCGGGCGCGGCGCAGCGGGTCGTCATCCATGCGGCCGACGAGCAGCGCCGCTTCCGCGCCGGGGGCTTCCTCCGCAACGTGGCCGAAGGGCGTCACGATCATGGATCCGCCCCAGAACAGGGCGCCGTCCTCGAAGCCGGTGCGATTCGCGTAGACCACCCAAGTCTGCAGGAAGCGTCCGAGCGCGGTAGTCAAGCAGCGCCATGCTGCCTGCGAAGAGAGTTCGGCATCTTCGGGCGCGTCGAAGCCGCGCGCCGGACTCGCCGAAGGAATCAGCAAGGCGTCGACGCCGGAGAGGAAGTGCAGCCATGCCGCCGGGAGGTGCCAGGCGTCCTCGCAAATCAAGATCCCGAAGCGTCCGTGCTTGCTAGCGACCGGCTCGATGCGGCTGCCGCCCGCGAAGTAACGCTTCTCCTCGAAGATGCCGTAGTCGCAGAGGTGGACCTTGCGGTGCACGTGCAAGATGCGCCCGTCTTCCGCGAACACCGAAGAGTTGTAGAAGCGGTGGTCGTCCGACTCCTCGACGATGCCGAACATGAAACTCCGCTCGCGCGAGCGCGCCACCAACTTCTGCACGCGCGGATCGTCGAGGCGCAGCGCCGCGTCCGGCGTGTGGTCGCGCAGGAAGTAGCCGGCGAGCGACAACTCCGGGAATACCGCGAGGTCCGCTTGCTCGGCAGCCGCTCGATCAAGCCACGCGTGGTGCTCATCGAAATTCGGATCCAGCGCCCCGAGCTGGGGACGCATCTGGCAGACGACGACGCGGCAGTCCATGCGGGGTGCGGACGCCGGTCGATCGCTTCAGCGCGGTGACGGGCGGCTCAACTGCCCGCTCACGATACCGTCGCCTCGGCGGCGACGGTTTGCGGTTGGGAGTCGATCAACG
>JAQBVK010000152.1 GCA_027623585.1 Planctomycetota bacterium | reverse complement strand
CGCCGAGGCAGGAAGAGAGCATGAGAACCAGGCCGAGCGCGATGCGCGAAAGAGAGAGTCGTTGTTGCATGCCGGAGTTCCGCGAAATCATTCGAGGTCGATGGCGATGCCGAGCCCGTCCAGCTTGGGCTGGGTACCGAGATCAGCGTTGGCGATGAAGGTCACGCGCACCTGGAAGTACTTGAACTGTTGTCCTTCCAGATCTGCAAAGTTGGTGGTCCAAGCACCGGGCGTCGAAACCGTCCCGATGCCGAGGCTGTCGCCGTAGCCGTCGAACGGCAGGTCGGCGGTGGTGAGCGGCGACGGGTTGATGAGCGGATTGCCCATGTGGTCGACCTGGACCGAACCGCGGTATTCAATCAGCAAGGAGGTGCCGCTCGGCTGGTCCGGGTTCTCCGGTTCCAGAATCACGCCGCGCACGGCGCCCGCGTCGAGCACGTCACCGAAGTCGAACCAGTGGGTGTAGACGCGGCTGACGCGAACCACGAAGTCCGAGTTCAGCCAGTACAGCAGAGTGTCGAACTGCGTCGGAGTGCGCGCGCCGCCGGGCAGGAATCCGCCGCTCGGCGCGGTGCCGCCTTGCGAGGGGTTGTCCGGTTGAACGCGGAACCATTGCGAGGAACCGTCCTGTCCGCCGGCGGAGAACATCCGGAAAGCCGGCAGCGCGGAAGTCGGCTGCATCTGCGTGGTCGTGAACTGGTTGAGGCCGAGCCGGTCCGCGAAGGGATAGCAACGGAAGCGCAGCAGCAAGGACAGGCCGATCGACGGCACCGTTTCAGGCGCCCAGAACGGCGCGCCCAGGCCGTTGTCCACCAAGTACTGCTGGTTCGGCGAACCGATGGAAGCCTGCGTTCCGCCGAGGAAGGTCTGCGGAATGCTGGTGTCACGCCAGGTGTAACTCTGCTCGAAGGCCGGGAACGGCAGGTAGATCACGCCGTTCTGCGAGTACAAGTTGATCGAGCGGGGAGCGTAGACGCTGCGGAACACTTCGACTTCGTCCACGGTCGGGAAACCGAGAATGTTGTCGTCGTAGGCGTTCGCAGTCATTCCCGAACCGGGCCAGATCGGGAGCTGCGAAACCGGATCGAAGGCTTCGTCCGGCAAGCTGTTCCCGTGCATCACGGAGAGTGTGAAGATCGGGTAAGTCTCATCGAAGACCACGCCCGAAGCCGGCGACCACGCGAAGCCCTCCACGTCCATGTTGTGCTCGCTCGGGTCGGGGTAGCCGAAGCCGAAGTCTTGCGGCCGATAGGCGTGCATCGTGACCGCGCCTGCCGGGTTCAACGGGTCGGGCTGGTTCGTGCCCTGACTGCGCGCGCCGACGGATTGGCTGTTGACGTCGGCGGCGCGAGAGAAGCGCGACGGCGGGCGCGAGGTGATCTTGCCCGGATCGACCGTGACCTGCCCGGCGTACTCCGCGAGACCGTCTTCGTTCTCGTCGAGCAGACCGCCGAAGAAGCCGTAGTACGAGGTCTGCAACTGCGCGAGCGTGCCGCCTTGCACTCCGCCGGCGGAGTCGAGCGGCTGGATCTGGAAGGTCTGTCCAGGGGTTCCAGCCACGAAGTCGACCAATTCCAACGGGTTGCCGGCCAGGTCGCGAATGCCTTCCGGACCTTCGCGCAGGGAAACGGCAAAGGCGAGGAAAGCGTCGGGGTTGACCTCGGAGAAGCCGCCGATCGGCGAGAGCGTGAACTGCGTGCTGCCGTTCGCAACCTCAATCGGTCCGAACATGATGCGTCCGCTGTACTCCGAGTTGACGTCGTCGGTGCCGGTGGCCAGCAAGCGCAGGTCGTAGCCGCGCTGTCGGTCGATGTATGCGCCAACCGTCTCCGATGTGTTCGACTGACGGAACCACGCCGTCTCGCGCAGTTCCTTGGTGTTCGGGTTCGCGGTGTCCTCGAAGGAGGTGATCACGAAGGTGCCCATCGAGGTCACGGAATCGGGATCCACCGGCTCGTCGAAGCGGATCGTGATCGTGGAGTGAGGATCGATCCGGTTGGAGGGCGGGTTGAACGGCACGGGTTGAATCTGCAAGAAGCAGACCTGCAAGGCCGCATCGGCCACGTCGTAGCGAGTGGTGTAGCGCGCGCCCAGGTTGCTCGCACCGGCGGTCAGGCCGCCGGACTCCACGCTCGCCATCACGCGATAGTTGGCCGGATCGGAATTGTCCAACACTTGGGTGGTGACCAGCAAGGAAGTGCCCACTTCGAAGAGGTCGCCCACCTTGGGTGTCACCGGCCGGCAACCGACCAGGGTCTGCGTGAAGGTGAACTCAGCGCTGGTGGCCGAAGCGGAGATCACCGAGTTGATCGTGGCGTTGAAGACCCCGATCAGGTTGGGCCGGCGGTCATCGCGCAGGAAACCGCGATAATCCTCGGTTTCGTTGCCCGTGCGCATCGCGCGCACCAGAGTGACGGCGCCGTCGAAAGCGGTGTCGTGCGCTTCGCTCTGCGACTTCAGCGAAGGGCGCAAGCCGCCGATGCTCTTGAGCGCGAGCGGTTGGCCGGCGAGCGGATCCGGCTCGGTCGGAACCCGGACGATGAGGTTCGCCGAAGTGGTGTCCTGAGCAGCGGGGAAACCGACCGCGTTCTGCGGGATCGCGGAATTCGCAGCCTGCAGGGCGGTGACCGTGGGATCCACGTACACGACGCCTTTGCCGTTCTCTTCTTTCACCACGTAGCGCCCGGTGAAGGCCAAGGTCGGCGGGTTGCCGGCAAAGATCTGAATGGTGGTCGAATTCACCGTGGACGCGTCCAAGGCGCGGCTGAACTCGAGCCGGATCGCCGCATTGCGCGCGATCCGCGAGAACGGCGCAGGCTGACTGCCGGTCTTCTCGGTGATCTGCGGCAATCCCGCGGACGCTTGCGAGCGCAAAGTGTCGAAGGTCGCCGAGCCCGAGGTCGCCAGGATCCGCAACGTGTCCTCTTGCGTCGCCGGATCAATGGTGAGCAAATACTTGCCCGATTGGCTGGTCAGTTCCGGGTGGATCATGACCTCGCTCTCGACCAGCAGACCGGCCTGGTCCAAGATGCGAACCAAGCGCCCCCAACTCGCGGAATCGAGCGTGAGCGCAGTCGTGGAACCGGCAGCACCACTCTTGCCGTTGCCTAGGCAACCCATGAGCAGGCAGAGGCCGAGGAGCGGAGAGGCGCGCAGCGCCCGGCGAGAAACTCGGGATTGAGCGTGGATCATCTTCAGTGCAGGCGGACCGGGGTCCTTCGGGCAGGACGCCGGGATCCCCATGGTAGGAGAGCCCAAGCGTTCCACCCAAGTCTCTCTGCAACTCCCGTACCAGGTCCGAGGCGCTCCGGGCCTCCCAGAAGCTCCACCAAGCGCACTTGAGGCGAGCGCACGCGCACAGGGGGCGATGCCTGTGCGGGGACGCTCACCCCCCCCAGGCGTAACCCGCTGCCAGGGCCTCCTCGCGCTGGCGGAAGGGCTGGATGTTCTCAGGACTGATCTGGATCGCCGCCGGCGAGTGCGCCGGATGAACCCGCTGCGTAGAGCGACAGCCGACGTAATCCACCGGCAGCAGGGTGTCGCAGAGCGCGCAGAGGAACTGGCGCCGATGGCCTCCGACGACTCGCCAGGGCGTCGGGATGCCCTCGGAGTGCGTCACGCAGTGCGCGTTACTGCACGGACCGAGCCCCGGTTCCGGCTGTCCCGCCGGCAGAGGGGTGAGTTCAGGCAAGGGCCACGCGTCCTCCCGCAGCATCGCGAGCAGCACCGCCATGCGCACCCAAGGACCGAGCCGGGCTTGCTCGAAGTAGAGCGCACGCGGGTCCGAATCCACCTCAGGCGGAAGTTCCTCGCGGCGCGGCAATGCGTGCATCAGGAGGCAGTCTTGCAACAAGGGGTCGCGCAACATTTCCGGCACGATGCCTGGGAAGGCCGCGGGTTTGATCTCCGCGTGCCGCTCACGCTGCATCCGCGTCAGATAGAGCGCGTCGAGGCGCTCCAGCGGTGGGACCTCCTCCTGGAACAGATGCCCTTGGATGAGGCCCTTCGGCTCGAGCACGCGCGCTTCGGCGCTGCCGGTCCAGCGTTGGATCAGGGGATGGCGCACCCAGCGCAGTCGCATCCCGAAGTGATCAATCAGTCGTCGTTCGAAGCTTGACTCCCAATCGAGTCCGGGACCCGGCAGCAGCACCAGGCGAACGCCCATCAGCGCGAGCCCCCAGGCCAGAGAGCGCGCCGTGCGGCTGTGCACCAGATCCCCCATGAGTCCAACCGTGCGCCCCGCGAAGTCGGGCCAGCGGCGCTCGAGGGCGCACAGGTCGAGCAGGGTCTGGGTGGGGTGCCCGAGGCGGCCGTCGCCGGCGTTGATCACCGGGACGCCGGCGTACTGCGCAACCACTCGGGAGGCGCCGTCGCTCGGGTGCCGCCAGATCAGCAGGTCGGCGTAGGCGCTGACGATGCGCGCGCCATCGGCGAGGGTTTCGCCCTTCGAGGTGCTGCTCGACTTGGCGTCCGCCACCGTCAGGACCGCGCCGCCCAGGCGATGGACTGCCGATTCGAAGGAGAGCCGTGTGCGCGTGGACGGTTCTTCGAAGAAGTGCGCAATCACCCGGCCGCGCAGCGCTTCCTGGAATTCCGCGGGCCGCGCCTCGATCTCTCGCACGCGGCGGAAGAGCGCTTCGAGGAACTCCGTATTGAAGGTTTCCGCGGAATGGAGACCTTCGAGGACAGGATGGAGGCGCATCCGAGTTGGAATTCTATCCGTTTCCGACCTGCGCCGCAGCGCGCAAACGCTCGCGCAGCGCAGCGCCGAAGGGTAAGAGGGCTCCGACCGGTGGCGGTGGGCCGAGCGGAGCCAAGAGCTCCGCCTCGAGCCGTGCCGTCAGCCCCCCGCCGTCCTCGCGCAAACTGCCCCGTAGCCAACTTCCACCCAGGCTTTGCTCCGGGCTCCAGGTTTCACCGAGGTCCGTGCGGTGGAGCAAGCGGAGGTCTTCCGGATGCGCCCATCGCAGGGCACGCACCGCGCGAGGATCGGGCGCGGTGGCAGCGTCGAAGATCCAAAGCCTGCGCCAGGCCGCCCGCAGTTGGCCCTCGCTGCGCGCAACCGCCGCTTGGTCCACGCCACCGGCCTGCTCCCAGAGGCCGGCGCTGTCGCATAGACGCGCCGTCCAGGCCTCGGCTCCAGTGCCGAAGCGCACGTTCTCGCCCACGGCATCTCGAGTGGTGCCGGGGGCGTCGGCCACGGTGGCGCGCGCGCTTCCGAGCCATGCGTTGAAGAGGCTCGACTTGCCGGCGTTGGGCGGGCCGGCGAGCACCAGGAGCGGCGGCTCCTCCAGGAGCCGGGCCCACTCTTCCCACTGCAGCAGCCGCTGCGCGGCGTCGGCGCGCGCTGCTTGAGTCCGCTGAGCGAGCGTTCGCAGCACCCCCTCGGCTCCCCCCGCGGCGGCGAAGCAGCTCCACGCGCGCGCGCTGAGCGGAGCGTCCGCATGCAAAAAACGGCGACGCGCTGCCTCCGCATCCAGCGGAGCAGTCGAAGTTGTGCTGGCGGACTCTGGAGTCCTTTCACGCCATCCTTCGGCGTTCAGCCAGGAGCGCAAAGCCTGCGCAGTCCCCCCCCCTCCGTGAAGGTGCAACTCCGCGCTGCCCGGCGCGCTCCTTAGGTAGAGGAGCAACGCTTCGTCGAAAATCCCGCCCGTGGGCCCCACCTTGACGCGTCGAGGAACTGCCGACGGGATGACGCCGAAGAGGCGCTGCAATTCTCCCGCATCCGCCTCCATCCGCCAGCACGACAACGCGGAGGCGCCGGGCGCGGAGAGTCGTTGGAAGCTGGGACTCATCTGAGTTGCGGCGCAAGCTCCGCCAGCGCCGCCAACACGAGGTTCGGCTCGTGCCGCCAAGCCCGGCGCATGAGCGGCAGCAATCGCTCGGCGTCGCCTCCAGTCAGGAAGCGCGGGCAATCCGGTGCGGCGAGCAGATCCGCGAAGCCGCGCGCGTGAGCGTCGAGCGCGGCAGCCAGCGCGCCCCGCGTGCCGCAGGCCACCGCCGCGGCGCTGTCCTGAGGAATTCCTTCACCATTCCAAACGGGATCGGGCGCAGGCAGATGCGGAGCCGCCGCGGCGAGCGCGGCTTCTTGCACGCCCAGGCCCGGACCGAT
>JAQBVK010000151.1 GCA_027623585.1 Planctomycetota bacterium | reverse complement strand
GGGGGTGCGAGCGTCCGGAGCAAACTCCGGATCGGATCCGTCCTAGAGGATGACCGCGTTCGAAGCCGTGCAGCTTAAGACGTCCACGAACTGGACAGTCTTGCCGCAGAAGGCCGGCGAAGTGTTGAACGACACGGAGGCTGCACCCTGCGCGTCGTTGTTCAGCATCACGGCCAAGGTCGGCTGGCTGATGCCCAAGGTCAGACCGGCGCAGGCGCCGCTCGGTTTGGTGAAGGAGCCCGCGTTTCCATAGAGCACGGCGCTCGGACGGCTTGGCGTGCCGTTGGCGGAGGTCAGCGTCACCAATCCCGGGCAGGTGCCGGTCTTGGTCACCGTGTAGACCGGGGGACCGCCGCACACGACGGCGAGGTCGTAGACCTCGATGGAGTCCGGGCTACCTTGACCGAGGATCACCATCGAGCAGAAGCCGGGGTTTCGACTGTCTACGTAGACGTCCGCGCCGCCTTGAGCGGTGCCCCAGGTGACCCCGAAGCCGCCGGCCCTGTTGACGCAGGCCGCGTCGACTTCCTGAACCGACGGACCGCTGGTCGTGGACCAGATGCTCTGGCTCGCGTCATCCCAGCCGTAACCGTAAGCCGACAGCGCCGCGTTCGAGCTGGTTACCAGGACGCCAGCGGCGATCGTGAACTCGTAGTGCGAAGAGGTGAAGCTCTTCGAGAAGAAGTGACCATCGGAGGGACGCTGGCAGAGCGCGCGCACCGTGCCGGAGAGCGCGGCGATGCTGTGCAGCGCGACGTGCGTCAGGGTGACACCGTCCCAGCTGTACTCGGAGAGTTCGGCGTTGTCCGAGCCGGCGTAGAGGGTCCAGGAGGACGCTCCGGTCTTCACGGAGCTCATGTCACGGCCGCCCCAGGAGGTAGCGTTCGTAACTTGGGGGTGGTCCGCAATGAAGTTGCCGTTCATGTCGTATTGGTGGATCATGAAGGACCAGCCGATCGTGGAGTGACCACCACCGGTCACCCAGAGGAAACCGCCCATTTCAGTGACACCCAGGCAGCGGTTGTCGAAGGGGGCAGTCTCGACGTCGTACGGGCCGGCAACCAAGCTACCGAGGGCTGCCAGTGCCGTGTTCTGGACGTTGATGCCACCGGCGGCGGCGGGATCGACGTCGTTCTGTTGAGCGACGCCGGCTTGAGCGAAGAGGGCGCTCGCTGTGAGCGCCGCAAGGATGGTGAGTCGAGTCATGTTGGGATGCTTCCGATTGGAAGGAACAGGGGATTCACCTGGGGGGGGGCCGGAATTGGAGACCCGCTCAGGCTGACTCAACCTTACCCGATAGAGGCAGATTTAACAGAAATATTCGCCCGACCGCCCACGATGCCGCGGTACAGGCAGGAGGCCTCGAATGGAGGGCTTAGAACAGTTTCAAGCGACTCGGCTTGTGGCCCGGGAAGAACTCCTTGGGACACTCGAAACCGAAGGACCTCTCCAATGCCGCGGCGAAGACGTCGCGGAAATCGGTGGTCACCGGCAGGTCGCGGCCTTGGTAGAGGTTCTTGGAGGCGAGGCCGTCGAAACGGCCGTGAACCTGGCCGCCCTTCACGCCGCCGCCGAGCAGCATCATGGCGCCCCCGTGGCCATGGTCGGTGCCGCCGTTGCCGTTCTCACGGACCGTGCGACCGAACTCGCTCATGACTAAAACGGTGGTTGTATCCATGACCGGGCCGAGCTCGGCGGCAAAGGCGGCGATGCCCAGAGCGAGGTCATTGAGGCGGCTCGGCATGCGTCCTTCGGCGCTGCCCGCGTTGGTGTGATCGTCCCACCCGCCGTAGTCCACGCCAGCCACTTCGAGGCCTTCGCCAGCGAGCAGCACCTTGGCGATCATGCTCATCCGGCGCCCGAATTGGCTGCTCGGGTAGGCATTGGCCGGTTTGGCAGCGGTGGCGCGCTCCTCCTCGAGGCGGCGGCGGCGTCGTTCGCGCGGGCTGAGACGCTCGTCGCCCGCTTCGGGCGCAGCGACTGGGCCGTAAACGATTTCGGTGAAACGACGGAGCGTGTCAATCGTCATGCGGCCGGAATCGACGACCCCGGTCTCGTCATCGTCGCGCTGGCCTTGCATGGAGTCGCCGCCCTCCATGAGGTCGGCGCCGTCTCCGTAGAAGTCCTCGAACTTGTCGAGCGTCTTCTCGCCTTGGTTGCGATCGAGGTTGCTCGGCACCGCGAGCACCGGGTGGCGTCCGCGCAACGAACGCGGCAGCAGGTCTTGCATGCCGAGCGCGCGGAATTCGCTGGTATCGGCCTTGGCGGAAACCGTGAGGTAGCGGTTCAACCAACCGTCACGCATGGTGCGATCACCCGGCGCGGCGAATTCCATCCAGTCCTGGGCGTCGAAGTGGCTGCGCGTGGAGTGCGGTGAGCCGGCGCAGATGATCGGTGCGAAAGCCTTCGCGTCCCACAGCGGCTTGAGCGGCGCCAGCGCTTGGTGCATCCCCCACATGGAATCGAGCGGGATCAGCCCGGCTCCCTCGGCGAGGTTGAGCGTGGGGCGCACCGCGGCGTAATCGGCGTCCTTGAAGGGCGCAAAGACGTGCAGCGCGTCGGCGCCGCCGCGCAGGTAGATCACGACCATGGCCGAGGCGCCGGCGGCGGGCTCTTGCGCGGTTGCTGCGAGCAAGCGGCGCGGAGTCGCGAAGGGTGCGGCGGCCGCGGCAGCGGCGCTCCATTTGATGAAATCGCGGCGGTTGAGCATCTTCAAATCCTTCACTGTTTTTGGAACTCCGGGGCGCCCAGCAGGAGGCCGGCCAGTTGCGGACCGAGCTCGCGCAGATCGGCGACCTTGTGCTTCTGGAGGTAGTCGCTGGTCACGCTGGCAAGCACGGCGCGCGTGCGCTCGCCGGCTCCGCCGGGCAGAATCACGCGCGTGAGGTGATGTTGCCAGGTTTCGGCGGGCGCATCCTCCGGCACGCACTGCCAGAAGGTCGTCGGGATGCTGACTCCGTCGACCTTGCCGTCGGCGAGTTGCAGGGCGAACTGCCAGCGCTTGGCGAGCACCCCCGGATCCAGCCAAGATTCGGCGGTGTCGTACCAGCCGGTCGGATCGTCGCAGTTGTAGGGCGGCTGATTCATGGCGATCAGCGCGCCCTGCAGGCTGCGCACGTCGCTGATCTCGCCGCCGATCGCGCGCACCGCGCTGATCACGAATTCATTCGGCGTCTTGAATTTGGCCTGGAAGTGTTCGCGCTTCCAGAACTCGTCGCTGTTGACGATCGCGCGTACCATCGCGGGAACGTCGCCATCGGTCTTCTGATAGACCTTCGCGATTTCGTCCACCAATTTCTGCGGCGGAACGTCGGCGACCAGGTAGCGCGTGAGCTTCAACGCCACGAAGCGCGCGGTGTGCTTGTGCCCGGCTAGGTACGCGATGATCGCCTCGCCTTGGCCGGGTCCGCCTTCGTCGTCCTCGATGAAGCGGCGACCGAACAGGCGCTTGTCGCCGACCACGTGCATGTCGGGCCGGAACGCGAATTCCTGCGAAGCGCGGTTGCCGCCCTCGTAGGTCCAGCCGGTCAGCGCTTCGGCCAGCGTGATCACGTCGTCCTGGTCGTAGCCGTTGTCCACGCCGAAGGTGTGGAGTTCCAGGAGCTCGCGCGCGTAGTTCTCGTTGAGGCCTCGCTGCGCCGCAATCTCGACCGCCTCGGCGGCGCGCTCGCGCGAACCGGTGCTGCGCTTGGCGTTGCGCTCGATCTCGGCGAGCTCCTGCTTGGACGGAGGGCGTCGCGACAAGGAGTTGTCGAGGTAGTTGAGCATCGCCGGATGCCGCGCGGAGGCTTGCAGCATCTCGCTGAAATTTCCCAGCGCGTGGCGCTGCACCACCATGCGCTCGTAGTCGTTGACCTGGACCTCGATCGAGTCGCCCTTGGTGAAGGATACGTTGAGGTGGTTGCGCCAGAAGTCGCACATCACCTCTTCGACGCGTCGGTCGGACAGCGCGGCGCGGAACAGCACCGATTGCACCAACTCGCGGCCGGGCTCGCGCCGGCGATCGCGCACTGCGCGCTGCTGCTCCTGGCTGAGCGAGTCGTAATTGAATCCTTTCCCGATGTACGCCTGATAGACCCACTGCGTGACGCCGGCCGGCGACATGCCCAGAGTTTCGAACTTCTCCAAGGCGGCGAGCAGCCGCGGATCCTGGGCTGGAGCGGGCGCGAGCTGCTCATCCAGCCAGGCGGTCGCGCCCATGGTCATCACCCGCTCGATCTCGCCGGGCGCGGGTCCGAAGCCGAGCCGGTTCAGCAAGTGGACCGCGCGCTCGCGCTCGCTGAGCGGCGCGTCTTGATTCATCTCCTGGGCGACGGGCAAGGCCGTGGCCAGGGCGAGCAGGGCTGAAAGCATGGGCTCCATCCTAATCCTCTTCGGTCCGTGAAACCCCGTTCCGTCGCCCCAGTTCCGGTCCGACGCCCCCTTCAGTCGGCCGAAGGGCCTTCTGAGCGCACCCACAGGCCCCCGCTCGGATCGAACTCAGAGACGACCTCCAGGACGGGCCGCTTGACCCTGCCGGAGCCAAGGATCATGCGCCGCTGAAGCGAGCCTCCTGGCGCGATTTCGACCCACGAGTACGGTCTGAGGCAATTACCGCACTTCTTTGCGGGATCGAGTTCCCAGAGACTGAGTTCCGGTCGCCAGTACTCGGCATCGAGCCAGAATCTCCACTCCGACGCCCGCACGCGCAGCGGCCTCGGCGATCCGTTGCGGATCTCTACGGTGCATCGCCACGCCTCCTCCGGATTCTCCTCGTCCGGCACGCGCTCCTGGTCGAGCACGAGTAAATGAATCCCCTCGTAGCCGTTGCCAGGGCCGGCGAGCTTGCGCGAAGGCATTTCTTCGAGCCAACGGCAATCATCCTCCTCCTCGATCCAGCCGTGCACCGGCAGTGCGTCGAAGTCGATCTCTTCACAGTTCACTGACCAAGTCGTCTAAGATCCGTCCGCCTCCGTCCTACGCAGTCCGCAAACTCTCATGACGCCGTGCTCCCGGGGGTCCTCCGGCAGAATCCGCCGCACGGCGCACAGCAACGCGGGCGTGGGCTCCGCACCGGGTGAGGCATTCTCTGAAACCCAGATCCGTAACGGTCTCGGCACTTCCTCGGCCGGTGTGCAGGCTGGGATGAGGAAGAGCGAAACGAGGACTCGCCCCACCCTCCTCGATGCGCCGCTTCTTGCGAGCGGTCACTCCGCCCAGCGGTAGAAACCCTGGCCGGACTTCTTGCCGAGCTTGCCGGCGGCGACCATCTCGCGCAGCAGTCGCGGCGGCTCGAAGCGCGGGCCGAGTTCGCGCGCGAGATACTCGGCAATGCCAAGGCGCACGTCGAGACCGACCAGATCGGTGAGACGCAGCGGACCCATCGGGTGGCGGTAGCCGAGTTCCATGGCCTTGTCGATGTCGGCGGCGCTGGCCACGCCGTCCTCCACCATGCGGATTGCTTCCAGTCCGATCGCGACGCCGAGCCGTGAGGAAGCAAAGCCCGGCGCGTCCTTGACCACGATCGGCTCCTTGCCGAGGCGGCGGCCGAGCGCGGCGGCCGCATCCACGGCTGCGTCGGTGCTGGCAGGGCCGCGCACGATCTCGAGCAGGCTCATCAACGGCACCGGATTGAAGAAGTGCATGCCAAGGAAGCGTTCCGGCGCCGGCAGACCGGCGGCGATCGCGCCGATCGAGAGTGATGAAGTATTGCTGGCGAGCAGCGCGCCCGCTGGCGCCGCGGCGGCGGCTTCGGCGAACAGACTCTGCTTGAGCGCCAGCTTCTCGGGTGCGGCCTCGATCACGACGTCGGCGCCGGCGCAGGCTTCGGCCAAGGAGGTCGTGCCGCTGACGCGGGCGCGCGTGGCGGCGGCATCCTCCGCCTTCATCTTGCCCTTGGCGACGCCCTTCGCGAGGAAGGAATCGATCCCTGCGAGTCCGCGCTGCAGCGCCTCAGGCGCGACGTCGAACAAACGCACCGTGAGGCCCGCCTGCGCGCACACCTGCGCGATGCCGTGCCCCATCGTCCCGGCGCCGAGCACTGCCGCTCGTTCGAAACTCTCCGCAGTCTTCGCAGTCATCAGCCGCGCAGTCTAGGGCAGCGCTGAATAAGTGCTTTCGTTCCGGCGCGTGGATTCGCGGCCGGGGTCAAGGAGCCGGGT